>JBAVBF010000103.1:0-6070 GCA_049586115.1 Thermoanaerobaculia bacterium
GCGCAAGGTCTCGCCCAGAACGACACGGCAACGCTGCGTCTTAACGTCAACGCCGGTACGCCGCTGAAAGTGGTGCTGGTCTGGACCGATCCGGCCGGCGTCCCGCGCAGCGTTTCCGATCCGACGCCGGAGCTCGTCAACGATCTCGACCTCCGCGTGACCGACGCCGTCGGCACCACGCACCTCGGCAACGACCCGCTCCATCCCGGCCAGCCGGACCGCCTCAACAACGTGGAGGTGGTTTCGATCGCCGCACCGCCCTCCGGCCTCTTCACGATCTCCGTCACCGCCTCGCACCTCGGCAGCGGTCCGCGCCAGAGTTACGCGCTCGTCATCACCGGCGATTTAGCGGACGCGATTCCGCCGATGCCAAATCCCACCGCACGCACGCATGCAGCGCGGCACTGATCTGCGTATCTCTGCGTAATCTGCGGATGAAACGTATCCGCAGATTGGCGCAGATGCCATGAACTAGAATGCCGCGCCATGCTTTCCCGTGAATACCTCCGCGAACATGCCGATGCCTACCGCACCGCGCTCAAAAATCGCGGCGCAAACGTCGATCTCGATCGCTTCCTGGAACTCGAAGCGGATCGCCGCCGTGTCATCGCCGAAGTCGAAGCGCTCAAAGCAAAGCGCAACGCTGCCTCGATGGAGATCGCCAATCTCAAGAAGAACAAACAGGACGCAAGCGCGCAGATCGAGGCCACCAAAGGCCTCGGCGACGAGATCAAAGCACTCGACGAAAAACTGGCCGCGATCGAGGACGATCTCCGCAACGTCGAGCTGTACTTCCCCAACGTTCCGCATGAGTCGGTTCCCATCGGACCCGACGAAACGCACAACCGCGTCGAGCGCACCTGGGGCGAGAAACCGTCCTTCAACTTCACGCCGAAGTCGCATTGGGATATCGGCGAAGCGCTCGGCATCCTCGACTTCGATCGCGCCACGAAAATCACCGGCGCCCGTTTCTCCATCCTCTCCGGTGCCGGCGCGAAGCTGAATCGCGCGCTGATGAATTTCATGCTCGACGTGCACGAGCAGCAGGGCTACACCGAAGTCGTCCCCCCCTTCATCGTCAACGCCGACTCGCTCCTCGGCACGGGCCAACTGCCGAAGTTCGAGGAGGATCTCTTCAAGCTGACGGACCGCGACTACTACCTCATCCCGACCGCCGAGGTGCCGGTGACGAACCTGCATCGAAGCGAAACGCTCGATGCGGCGCAGCTGCCGCTGCTATACACCGCCTACTCGCCATGTTTCCGCAGCGAGGCGGGGTCGTATGGCAAAGACACGCGCGGACTGATTCGTCAGCATCAATTCGAGAAAGTCGAGATCGTGAAGTTCACGATGCCGGAGACATCGTGGGCCGAGCACGAGACGTTGACCGCCGATGCCGAAGCCGTGTTGCAGGCGCTCGGTCTGCACTATCGCGTGATGACGCTCTCCACCGGCGATATGGGATTCACCGCCGCGAAAACGTATGACATCGAGGTCTGGCTGCCGGGCCAGGAGACGTATCGCGAGATCAGCTCCTGCTCGAACTTCGCCGACTTCCAGGCGCGGAGGGCGAATATCCGCTACCGGACAGCGGAGAAAAAAACAGGCTTCGTCCACACGCTGAATGGATCGGGCCTGCCCCTCGGCCGGACCCTCGTGGCGATTTTGGAGAATTACCAGAATGAGGATGGGTCGGTGCGAATCCCCGCGGCTCTGCGTTCTTATCTGCATGGGCTTGAAGTGATTAAGAGCACGTAGTCACGCGGAGAACGCGGAGAGGCGGAGAAAAGCGAGAGATTCGGTTTTGATTTTCTCCGACTTTCCCCGCCTCTCCGCGTTCCCCGCGTGATAATCGTCTCCCATGAGAAAACTCGCAGCCGCAGCACTTCTCCTCGCCGCCTGCGCAACCACACCGCCACTCGCACCCAAGCCGATCGAGAAGTCGGCGATGGAAACTAAAACCTCCAAGCTCCAGAAGTTCGACGGCTACATCCCTCTTTTCTGGGACGCCGAGAACGGCAAGCTGCTGATGCAGATCTCGCGGTTCGGCGAGGAGCTGCTGTATCAATCGTCGCTGCCGGCCGGCGTCGGCTCCAACCCGATCGGACTCGATCGCGGGCTGATGGGCCAGACCCAGATCGTCACATTCGATCGCGTCGGACCGAAAGTGCTGATGACGGCGACGAACTACCGCTTCCGGGCGATCAGCAATGATGACGCGGAGAGGCGCGCCGTCGCCGATTCGTTTGCGCGGTCGGTGATGTGGTCGTTCAAAGTCGAGGCGAGCGACGCCACGTCCGTGCTGATCGATGCGACCGATTTCTTTCTCAGCGATCAACAGGGGATCACGCGCGCGCTGCGCCAGACGCAGCAGGGGAGCTACGCGCTCGACCGCAACCGCAGCGCGATTTACCTGCCGCGGACGAAGGTGTTTCCGAAAAACACAGAGATCGAAGCGATCCTGACGTTTCAGACCGGCGAGAGGCCGGGAACCATGGTCAGCGGCGTCACGCCGATTGCGGACAGCGTCACCGTGCGCGAACATCACTCCTTCGCGCAGTTGCCGCCGCCCGGCTATACGCCGCGGCGCGCCGATCCGCGCGTCGGCGTCTTCAGCGTCGACTTCTTCGACTACGCCAGCCCGTTCACCGGCCCGATCGAGAAGCAATGGATCGCGCGGCATCGGTTGACTAAGAAGGATCCGAACGCGGCGATCTCCGATCCGGTCGAACCGATCGTCTACTACGTCGACGCCGGCGCGCCGGAACCGATTCGCAGCGCGTTGATCGAAGGCGCGTCGTGGTGGAGTCAGGCTTTCGAAGCGGCCGGATTCCGCAACGCCTTCCAGGTCAAGGTGCTGCCGCCGGAGGCCGATCCGATGGATCTGCGCTACAACATGATCAACTGGGTGCATCGCGCCCAGCGCGGCTGGTCGTACGGCGCCGCGGTCATCGATCCGCGCACCGGCGAGATCATCAAAGGCAACGTCACGCTCGGATCGCTGCGCATCCGGCAGGACGTGATGATCGCGGAAGGGTTGATCCCGCAGTTCGATGAGCTGCACGATCAGGCGCTGTCGGCGCTCGATCCGGCCACCTCGCCGTCGATGATGGCGCTGGCGCGCATCCGCCAGCTTGCCGCGCACGAGACCGGCCACACGCTCGGACTCGATCACAACATGGCCGCGTCGAGTTACGGACGCGCATCGGTGATGGACTATCCGTCGCCGTACGTGAAGATCACCAACGGCAAGCTCGATCTCTCCGATGCGTACGCGACCGGCATCGGTTCGTACGACAAGTGGGTGATCCGTTACGCGTACGCGCAGTTTCCCGCGGCGAACGAAGAGCGCGAGCTCGATCGCATCGTGCGCGAGGCGCCGCTCTTCATCACCGATCCGGAATCGCGTCCGGTCAGCGCCGCGCATCCGGCGGCGTCGGTGTGGGATTCGCCGGGAAACAACGTCGACATGCTGCGGCACGAGATCGAAGTGCGCCGCATCGCGCTCTCGCAGTTCGGACTGCGCAACATTCCGACGGGCACGCCGCTGGCGCAGCTCGAGGAGATGCTCGTCCCGCTCTACCTGCACCATCGTTTTCAGCTGGAGGCCGCGGCCAAATCGATCGGCGGACTCGATTACACGTACAGCGTGAAAGAAGAAGGCGGACTCGTTCCGACGCCGACGCGGCGCATTGTTCCGGCGGCCGCGCAGCGCGATGCGCTGAGCGCTGTGCTCTCGACGCTCGATCCGGCCTTCCTCGAAATCCCGCCGCGGATCGTGGCGCTGATCCCGCCGCGCGGCAATGTCGACGTCACCAGCAACACGGAGCTGTTCGAGCACCGCACGACGCCTGCCTTCGATCCTGTCGCCGCGGCGATGTCGTCCGCCGACATCACCCTCGCCGCGCTCTTCGACGCGCGCCGCGCCGCGCGGCTGACGCAATTTCACGCGGAGGATGCGGCCAATCCATCATTCAACGAAGTCATCAACGACGTTTTCGACGTCGTCACGAAACGCGAGTCCGGCTACCGCGGCGCAATCACGCGCGGCTCGGCGCGGCTCACCGCAACCCACCTGATGGATCTCGCCGCGAACCGCGACGCCGATCCGCAGGTGCGCGCCGAAGCGAGCGAAGGATTGCGCCGCCTCATCGTCCGCCTCAACGACGCCGGCATCGCCGATGACGCCGAGCTCGCGCATCGCCACGCACTGCGCGACGACATCACGCGCTTCCTCGAACGTCCCGACGCGCCTCGTACGCAACCGAAGCTGCCTGAAGTTCCACCGGGGCCGCCGATTGGCGGCGATTAAATCTGCGTTTCATCTGCGTAATCTGCGGAGAAAAGCTTCATCCGCAGATTACGCAGATTTACGCAGATTGAATCGCTACTCTCCCGACTGTAGAACGCATCGTTTGCTACAAACCCGCGCTTACGAATCGCCCAACTACTCCTTGTAGATTCTGCCTCCGATTCGCGTCTTTCGATTCCGCAGGAATTGCGGCCACGCGAGTGCAGGATTCCGCACCTTCGGTGCGGTCAGCGTTCCTCTTCTTCCAGATCGAACAGGTCGTTGGCCCGGACCGGCTCATGCGCCAGACGCCGTACGGCCGCGATGATCGCGGCGATACAACGGCGTGTCGGTTCCATCCGTCCCATTCGGATCCGCAAGAGGTGCTGCCGGCTATACCCCGATTCGCGTGCGAGGTGCGCCGGTTTGATCCCGCGGCTTTTCAGGTACTGCTCGAGTCGTGTCGGCATGTGCAATATAGTGCATCTTATGCCGATGAAGGATAGGTGTCAATGCGCACGGGCATACGAGGGGAGTTAAATACGGTCAGTTTTGGTAGCCAAAGCGCAAAATCCTGCCTTCGTGCCTTCGTTCCTCACAATCATCACCCCATGTTCCTTTTTCCCGCTCCAACTATTTTTGATCTACGAGGGGTGGAAATCCTCGCTTTCGTCACCCCTTATGCGAGTCTGTGTCGGCAGCGGCGGTCTCGCACCCGCCCTGGCCGGCAGTTTGGAGGTGTGCAAACCTCCGCGGTCATGGGCGGTGGCAACCGTCGTTAGTTGCTTACAGTGCCGGATGCTAGTAACTTATACGTTACTAAATCGCCCATGCTCGGAGAAACCGTTCGATCCACCCGCATCAAGCGAGGCTTTACACAAGCCCGCCTGGCTCGCCTTGCCGGCGTCAGCCGCCGCCACCTCGCCGCGCTCGAAAAGGGCGCCAACGTCTCCATCAACGTTCTCCAGAAGGTTGCTTCCGTGCTCGATCTCTCCGAAATCAACCTCGGCGAACTGATCGTGCAGACGCCGAAGTCCGACTCCAGCGTCGTGAACATGTCCATCCTCGCCGACACCATCCGCGAGGCGCACGCCGAAGCCTTCCACGCACAGTCGCTGCTTGCACGCGCCGAGACGCTGCTCGATAACGGCAACGGCTCGCCATCCAACGGCGAAGGTTTGATCGCGCACTTTCCGAAGATGCCGCCGCAGCTCCTCGATATCCGCCGGCGCCGCGTCACCACCGGTTCCGTCGCCGACAAGAAGGCAGCGAACGGCGTCCCGATCGCCGGTGAGATCCGGCAGGGCGAAGCGGTGGTCGAGTTGTCCGGCGAGACCGCATACCTTCCCGCCTCCGTTCTGGAAAAAGGGGAAGTGGTCTTCCGTGCGCGCGGCGACAAGATGCGCGATCAGGGCATCGAGGATGGCGATCTGCTGATCGTCGAACTGCGTCAAACCGGCCGCGCCGCCTCGGGCGAGCTCGTGATCGGAAAAGTCGGCGAGCTCCTCTACGTCGGACATTGGTGGCAGAAGCACGGCCACAAAGCGATCATGAGCGATGGCCCCGCCGAGCTCACCACCGGTGGCACGTCGAAGCGGACGCTGAAAGTGCTCGCCGCGATCAACGCGATCATCCGCCCGACGGTGAAGTAAGCGCCTGTCATCCTGAGCCGCCGAAGCGACGTAGCGCGAAGCGTGGAGTCGCGCAGGACGGTCGAAGGACCCCCCGGTGCTTGCGCCGTGATTTACCGCCGCCCGATCCTGGTTAGCAGGTTGGAGG
>JBAVBF010000104.1:0-13231 GCA_049586115.1 Thermoanaerobaculia bacterium
CCAGCAGAAAGTTCGGCTCGAACGTCAGGACGACGTCCAGCTGTGCGCGGCGCGGACGGCAAAACGCGAGCAGCGCGAACACAAACATCGCCGTCGAGGCCGAACGCGATTCGAACGGATCGAAAAGAAAGTCGTGCAGAAGGAGCTGCATCGGCTTGCGCACCGGATTCAACGCGCCGTCGACGGTCGCCACGTAATACTGATGTTCTTTCGTCGCGGCGATGAAGTCATCGACACCGGTGAGCTCCGCGGCGATGCCATATCCGGTGAGGACGAGCACGATGATGAGCGCCGTCCCCGCGAAAACATCGCGCCGATCGCCCGTTTTCCATCGCCGCCACGAAGCCACCATCCACGGCCACGCCAGCAACACGTTCTGCGCGCGGACGAGCATCGTCGCGGCGAAAAAAATGCAGCCGAGGATGTAGGTGGAACGCTTTCGGTCATCGCGCAGCAGAAACGCCGCGCCGGCGAGCGACGTCACCAGCGCCAGTTCGTCGGTGAAGCCGGTGCCGCCCCAATACCAGACGTTCGGCAGGAAACAGAACAGCATCGCCGCGGTGATGCACGTCCGGAAGCGAAAGCGCAGCGATCGCGCCAGCGCAAAGATCGCCGGGAACAGGAGCAGCGACGACGCCACGCTGATCGCGCGCAGCGCATGGAAATCGTCGTCGATGAAAATCCGCGCGAACTTTGCCAGCGCGAAGAACAGCGGAAAGCCGGGCGGATGCGGATGATGCTGCGAGACGTCGTAGTGATGCAGCGCCGAGGCGAAGAGAGCCTCGTCCCAATCCCACAGCGAGTGCGAGATTGCGTAGAGGCGGGTCAGCGCGACGAACAGGCCGAGTGCGATGACGCAGGTTCGCTGCCGCGAGGTCAGCGGCTCGATCGCGGCGACGCACGCCACGTGCTGCTCACTGCCGGCCTCCGTCAAGCGGCACCATTCTCGCAAAATTCGCGCGCATCATGCCGGGAAAGGGCGTCGCCCGCCGATGGAACCTCGATCTTCACGGCATCCGGCGCGACGGAAGCAAGGAGACCGGCTTCACCTATCGCAGCGCCACCGGCTCCGCGATCGACGACGAAAAGACCATCACCCGCATCCGCAAGCTGCGCATTCCGCCGGCGTGGCAGGACGTGCGCATCGCCCGCGGCGACTCCGCGCCGCTGCAGGCCGTCGGCGTCGATAAGAAAGGGCGCACGCAGTATCTCTACCATGCGCGATTTCGCGCGCAGCGCGAGGAGGAAAAGTTCAAGCGCGTCGTCGAATTCGGAGAATCGCTGCCCGCGCTGCGCCGCCGCGTCCGCGCCGACCTGAAACGCGGTGAGCTCGATCGCGAGCACGTCCTCGCCGCCATCGTCCGCCTCATCGACCAGGGATTTTTTCGCGTCGGCAACGACAAGAGCGCCGAGTCCGAGGCCACGTACGGACTGACCACCATCCGCGGCAAGCACGTGAAAGTCGACGGGCCGGTGCTCTTCTTCGACTACGTCGGCAAGTGGCGCAAAGCGCAGAAGCGCGCCATCGAGGATGCCGAAGTCGCAGGCGTTGTCGAGAAGTTGAAGAAGCTGCAGGAGCCGGAACTGTTCGCGTTCGTCGACAACGGCAAAGTACGCGACGTGAAAGACCGCCACGTGAACGACTACATCCAGTCGATCATCAGCAAGAACTTCACGGCCAAGGATTTCCGCACCTGGGCCGGCACGCTCCTCTGCTCCATCGCCCTCGGCATGGAAGGTCAGGGCACGAGCAAAACCGAGCGCAAACGCAAGGTCAAACGAGCGGTTCAGGCCACCGCCGAGCAACTCGGCAACACGCCCGCCGTCTGCCGCTCGTCCTACATCTGCCCGCGGCTGCTCGACGAGTACATGGAAGGCAAGCCGCTCGAGATGCTGCGCAAACACCACAAAGGCTCGCCGGTGGTGCGTGTCGGCCTCTCAAAAGAAGAACGTGCGCTATTGAAGTTCCTGCGCGAAACCATCGCCGATCGCCGCCGCAGACCCCGCGCCGCCTAACTCCGCGTCTCCGTGACTCCGCGTGAAACCCGTCACCTCGGCATCCAAACGTCCGAACGAACCCGAAACACCGCCTCCTGCGCAAACCGCTTCTTGTAGAGAGAAATGATCGCCACGATCTTCCCCTCATCGCCCGACGCGTGGACGATCTGCACGATGTGCGTCCGCTCGCGCTCGATCACGTTGTGCTGATCGCGCCACTGCCCCGACGCTTCCCACGTCGTCAGCCCCGACGGAAATCGCGACGTGATCTCGTCCGCGAGGAACTGCTGCCACTCCGCGTCGCTCACCACGCCGCCTTCCGGTTTCTGCGTCCCGAAGTAAAGCGTATCCAGCTCCTGCTTTTCGTAGACCGCCAGGTTCGCGCAGGAGAGCGTGAGCAGAACGAGGAACGCCGAAGCAATGCGCATGGCCGACTAGAATGCCACGCATGCGCCGCTTCGTCATCGCCACCGCTGTTTTCCTCTTCACGATCTCCGCATCCGGCCAGCTCACGGACGCGATCATCGACAAGGACGTTCACGACACGATCGAGGCGTGGCATGTACCGGGACTGGCCATCGCCGTCGTACAAAACGACAAGGTGATCTTTCTCAAAGGCTACGGCATCAAGGAAACCGGCAAGCCGCAGCCGGTCACCGCCGACACGCTCTTCGAAATCGGCTCGACCACGAAAGCCTTCACCGCCACGGTGATGGCCATGCTCGCGGATGAGAAGAAACTGTCGTGGGACGATCCCATCCGCAACTACGTAGCCGGCTTCCACATCTCCGATCCCTGCACCGACTCGCTCATCACGCTGCGCGACATCGCCTCGCATCGCAGCGGCGTGGCACGCCACGACGAGTTGTGGGACGACAGCGATCTGCCGCGCGACGAATTGATCCGCCGCATCGGCGCGATGAAAGTATGGCGCCCGATCCGCGCCGGTTATCAGTACAACAACCTCATGTTCGTCACCGCCGGCGAGGCCGCCGCCTCGGCCGCGAAGATGCCGTGGGAGCAGTTGATCCGCACGCGCATCTTCGCGCCGCTCGGCATGACCGAGTCGCGCATCATGTTCGCCGAATGGCCGTCGTCCGATCACGCCACCGGACATCGCTGGAACTCGAAAGGACAGGTTGCGGCGATCCAGCCGATGCGCAATTACGATGCGCTCGCGCCGGCCGGCACGATCAAGTCGTCCGCGCACGACATGGCCCAATGGCTCCGCTTCCAGCTCGCCGGCGGCGCGATCGATGGCAAGCGGCTGATGTCGTTATCGGCGATCGAGGAGACGCACACGCCGCAAACGATCATCCCGATCGGTCCCGGCTCGCGGCTTCTCTACCCCGACATGAATTTCCTCACGTACGGCCTCGGCTGGAACATCTCCGACTATCACGGCGAGCTTCTCGTCGCCCACGCCGGCGCGCTGAACGGCTTCCGCACCAACGTCGCGCTCCTCCCCAAACGCAACCTCGGCATCGCCATCCTGGAAAACGTCGGCCGCGGCACGGCACTCGCCGCGCTCCGCAACGCGATCATCGATCAGTTCCTCGGCGTCCCCGCCCGCGACTGGAACACGGACATGCTCGACGCGGAGAAATTCGAATTCGCGAAAGCGGACGATGCGCAGCGTGAACGCGAAGCGAAGCGCGTCACCGCGCCGAAGCCGTCGCACGACCTGGCCGCATTCGCCGGGACGTATCACAACGCCGGTTTCGGCGACGCCACGCTCAGCGTCGCGAACGACGTGCTGACGCTGCATTGGGAGCGACTGACCATCCCGCTCGTCCACGAGAACTACGACACGTTCAGCGCGATCGATACGACCGAGGACATCGATGAGCCGGTGCAGTTCCGGCTTGGCGCTGATGGTGGGGTGGCCGGGTTCACGCTGTTCGGGGAGGAGTTTGTGGCGGTTCGTAAGTAATACTGAGCGACGTTTTCACGCGGAGACGCGGGGACGCGGAGAAAAAAGTCTTCCTTCGCGTCTTCGCGTGAAAACGTTCCCCATGGAAACCAAACGAATCCTCATCATCGGCGGCGGCTTCGGCGGCCTTTACGCGGCGAAAACGCTGGCTACGACGAACGCCACCATCACGCTCGTCGACCGCCGCAACTACCATCTGTTCCAGCCGCTCCTCTACCAGGTCGCGACGGCGGCGCTGAATCCGAGCGACATCGCTGCGCCGATTCGCGCGGTCCTGCGCAAACAGAAAAATGTCAGCGTGATCATGGGCGACGTGCAGTCGATCAACGCCAATCGCCGCATCGTCGAAATGGCCGACGGCGAGCTGACCTACGACATCCTCATCGTCGCCACCGGCGCGACGCATTCGTACTTCAGCCACCCCGAATGGGAGGCGAACGCGCCCGGTCTCAAGACGATCGAGGACGCGCTGGAAATCCGCCGCCGCGTGCTGCGTGCGTTCGAAGCGGCCGAACGCGAGACCGATCCCGAGCGGCAGCAAGCGTGGCTGACCTTCGTCATCGTCGGCGCCGGCCCGACGGGTGTCGAGCTGGCCGGCGCGCTGTCGGAGATCGCGCGCCAGACCATGCTCCGCGATTTCCGGCGCATCAATCCGACCAGCGCGCGCGTGATCCTCGTCGAAGGAAAAGAACGCGTGCTCCCGCCCTACCCGCCGCCGCTCTCCGCCAAAGCCGCCGATCAACTGCGAACCCTCGGCGTGGAAGTCGTGACGAACGCGGTGGTCACGCGCATCAGCGATCACGAAGTCCGCATCGGCGATACGACCATCCCGACGCGAACGATTCTCTGGGCCGCCGGCGTGCAGGCATCGCCACTTGCAAAGAGTCTTGGCGTCCCGCTCGACCACGCCGGACGCGTACTCGTCGAGCCCGACCTCAGCATCGCCGGCCATCCCGAAATCTTCGTCATCGGCGACCTGGCCGCAGTGAAAAACGACGACGGCTCGCTCGTTCCCGGCGTCGCGCCCGCCGCGATTCAGGAAGGAACGCACACCGCGAAAAACATCGCGCGGATTCTCAGCGGACAACCGACGCTCCCCTTCCGCTACTGGGACAAAGGCTCGCTCGCCACGATCGGACGCGCCGCCGGCGTCGCCGATTTCGGCCGCCTCCGACTGAGCGGCTTCATCGCCTGGGGCGCCTGGCTGGCCGTCCACATCTTCTTCCTCATCGGCTTCCGCAACCGCGTGCTCGTGATCCTGCAATGGGCGTGGGCGTACGTCACCTTCCAACGCGGCGCGCGATTGATCACCGGGAAGGTTGAGCCACTGATGAAGGAGTAACGCGGACATCGTCGGCGTAGCCGGCGCAAGAACCGTAGCCCCCACGTTCACGTGGGGGAAATGAACGCGGCGAAATTCTCTGAGCCCGCTTGAGCCGGCGAAAGAAAGCTTTCTCTCGCCCGCCAAGGCGGGCTCACAAATGGAACTCGACCTTCCGACCCACGCTTGAAAGCGTGGGCTACGGTTCTTACGCCGGCTCCGCTGGCGGAACTCCGACTCGGTCTCGTTCGATACGAACCGGCGCGGCGGCAGCCGCTACAATGCCGCGACTTGTCCGTCCTCGATCTCGTCATCATCGTCGGATACCTCGCTGCCGTCCTCGGGGCTGGCGCGTGGTTTGGGCGGAAGCAGCAGACCACCAGCCAATATTTTCTGGCCGGCCAGAACGTTCCGTGGTGGGCGATCAGTGCGTCGATCGTAGCCACGGAGACATCGACGATCACCTTCATCTCCGTCCCCGGCATCGCCTACGCGCGCGGCGGCGACTTCACCTTTTTGCAGCTCGTCTTCGGCTATCTCATCGGACGGATTGTCATCTCGATTCTCTTCATCCCGTCGTACTTCACCGGCGATCTCGTCACCGTCTATCAACTGTTGCAGCGGCGGTTCGGATGGCGCGTGCGCGCGCTGGCGTCGTCGCTGTTCATCGCCATGCGCACGATCGCGGATGGCGTCCGGCTGCTGCTCACCGCGTTCGTGCTTGCCGCGGTCTACGGCAGCGTGGCCGGCGTTTCCGCGGAGTCGGTGATCACGCTTTGCGTCGTCGGCATCGGCGTGGTGATGATCATCTTCACCTTCTACGGCGGGATGGAAGCGGTGGTCTGGATCGAGGTCGTGCAGCTCGGCATCTACATCGCCGGGGCGCTGGCGGCGGCCATCGTCCTGACGCACCACATCCCCGGCGGATTTTCGGCGGCGATGGAGATCGGACGCGTCTACGGCAAGTTCCGCATCTTCGATTTCGCGTTCGATGCCACGAAGACGTTTTCGTTCTGGGCAGGCATCGTCGGCGGCTGCTTCCTGACCATGTCGACGCACGGAACGGATCAATACCTCGTGCAACGGTATCTGTGCACCGACCGGCCGCGCAGCGCGGCGTTGGCGCTGCTGTCGTCCGGGATCGTCGTGCTCGCGCAGTTCATCGGATTTCTCTTCATCGGCGTGTTGCTCTTCGCGTTCTACGCGCCGTACAAGCTGGCCGGTTACGCGACTGCCGCCGCGTCGGCGCCGTTTCACGCTCCCGATCAGGTCTTCCCCGATTTCATCACGCGCCATCTCCCCTCGGGATTATCTGGCCTCGTCGTCGCGGCGATTTTTGCGGCGGCGATGTCGTCGTCACTCAACTCGATCGCGGCCGCATTCGTGGCCGATCTCTACAAACCATTTCGCCAGGACAAAGCCGACCGCCATTACCTGCGCGTTTCGCACCTCGTCACGATCATCGCCGGCATCGTGCAGATCGTCGTGGCGCTAGCGGTGCGACACAAGAGCGAGTCGGCTCTGAGCACGGCCCTCAGCGTGGCCTCGCTCATCAACGGCCCGATCCTCGGCGTGTTCCTCCTCGGCAGCGCCAAGCGCGGCGGACCGCGCGCCGCGCTGGCCGGCATGACCGTCGGAATCGCCGTCGTTCTCACGGTTCGTTTTGCCACGCATGTGGCGTGGCCGTGGTACACCGTCATCGGCTCGCTGACGACGTTCGCCGCCGGCGCCCTCATTCCGGAGCGGGAGCATGCGACGGTTTAGCGCCGCGGCGCTGGCCGCGATCCTCTCCGGTTGCACGACGATGCAAAGCACCAGCACCTTCGACGCCGCGAAACTGAGCGAGATCGATCGCACGATCGAGACGGCCATCGCCGAGCACAAGCTGCCGGGCGGCGTCTTCCATCTCGAGCGCGGTAGCTCCGTTTACGAGAAGGTGTACGGCAATCGCGCGCTCGTCCCCGCCGTCGAGACGATGACTGACGACACGATTTTCGACGCGGCGTCGCTGACCAAAGTCGTGGCCACGACGCCGTCGGTCTGGCTGCTCATCGAGCGTGGAAAAATCGAGATCGACGCGCCGGTGAGCCGTTACATCCCGGAGTTTCGCGGCGGCTGGCGCGACGAGATCACGATCCGCCATCTCCTCACCCACACCTCGGGGCTGCGGCCCGACCTCGACCTTTCGACGCCGTGGAGCGGCTACGACACCGCCATCCGCATGGCGATCGCCGAGGAGCCGAGGCAGAGGCCGGGGTTCACATTCCGGTACAGCGACATCAATTTCGAACTCCTCGGCGAGATCGTGAAGCGCGTTTCCGGCGATGACCTCGATGTGTTTGCAAAGCGCGAGATTTTTGAGCCGCTCGGGATGCGCGATAGCGGATTTCGCCCAGCGGACAAAACGCGCATCGCCCCCACTGAACAAACTCCCGAGGGCATGCTGCGCGGCGTCGTTCACGATCCGACGGCGCGGCGGATGGGCGGCGTGGCGGGACACGCCGGACTCTTCACGACCGTTCACGACCTCACCCTCTACTGCCGGATGCTGCTGCGCGGTGGCGCTCCGATATTCAAAACGGAAACGGTCAACATGTTGACGAGCGTCGCGACGCCGTCAAACGTGGCGGTGCGGCGGGCCGGCGGTTTCGATATCGACTCCTCCTTCAGCCGGCCGCGCGGCGAGATTTTTCCGCTGGGGTCGTACGGCCACACCGGATTCACCGGCGGAATGATGTGGATCGATCCCTTTTCGAAAACGTTCTACGTCTTCCTCTCGAACCGCGTGCATCCGAACGGGACCGGCGACGTGCTCCGACTCCAGGTCGCCCTCGGCACGCTGGCCGCCGAGGCCGCGGGTGTGTCGCGCGAAACGCCGGTTGGTGCGTTGCCGGTTCGGCCGGGCGGACAGGTGCACTTCACCTTCGGCGGGCCTGATACGAACAACGGCATCGATCATCTCGAAGCCGAGCGCTACGCGCCGTTGCACGGAATGCGTATCGGCCTGATCACGAATCACACCGGCATCGATCGCGCCTGGAATCCGACCATCGATTCGCTGCGCAGCGCGCCGGACGTGACGCTGGTCGCACTCTTCTCGCCGGAGCACGGAATCCGAGGGACGGTCGATGCGAACATCGCGGATGCGACCGATAGCGTGAGCGGGCTGCCGCTCTACAGTTTGTACGGCGACACGCGGAAGCCGAAGCCCGAGCAGTTGGCAGGACTCGACGCGCTCGTCTTCGATATTCAGGACGTCGGCACGCGCTTTTACACGTACATCGCTACGATGGGGCTGGCGATGGAAGCGGCGGCCGCGGCGCATGTGAAGTTTGTCGTGCTCGATCGCGTCAATCCAGTCGGCGGCGCGGAGGTCGAAGGGCCGCTGCTGCATGGCGAGGAGAGCTTCATCGCCTGGCATTCACTGCCGATCCGGCATGGGATGACGGTCGGCGAACTGGCGCGGATGTTCAACGACGAACGCCACATCGGCGCCGATCTCACCGTAATTCCGCTGACGCGCTGGCGCCGCGAGCTTTGGATGGACGACGCGGGACTGCCGTGGATCAACACGTCGCCGAACATGCGCAGCGTGACCGAGGCGGGGCTGTATCCGGGGATCGGCATCCTGGAGTCGGCGGTGTCGGTGGGACGCGGAACGGAGACGCCGTTCGAAATCGTTGGCGCGCCGTACATCGACGGAGCGACGTTGGCGCGCGAGCTGACGGCGATGTCATTGCCGGGGATTCGCTTCGAGGCGACGTCGTTCACGCCATCATCGAGCGTCTTCGCGAAACAGAAATGCGGCGGCGTGCGGATGACGATCGCCGATCGCCGATCACTGCGGCCGGTGTCGGTGGGAGTCGCCATCGCGCTCGGTTTGCATCGCCTGTATCCGAACGATTTCGCGCTCGACAAGCTCGGACCGCTGCTGCGCGATCCGGCCACTCTCGAAGCCATTCGCGCGGACAAGCCGCTGGCGGAGATCGTGTCGATGTGGCGCGACGATGAGGCGGCGTTCGCGGCGCGGCGAGCGAAGTACCTGCTGTATTGACCGAGCGTCGTGCGGGCGTCCTCGCCTGCATCCGCCGCGGCGTCTCGCCCGGCGGGGTTCGTACATCATTACCAATCCTGCAGTCGAAGCCCCAAAACCACCGCCGGGCGAGGACGCCCGGCGGTTGCAGGTGGGACGCCCGCACTACGCGCCGTTAGTGTCCCGCCGCGCGATGCTTCGGCGGTGCGTTCTGCCAGGAGAAGCCGTTGTGCAGCGTGGCGCTGGTCGCACCGACGGTGACGACGACATCGCCCGTACCGGCCGCGTGCACCGGTACCGTCGCGTGAATCGTCACCGGGTCGATCACCTGCACGTTCGTCGTGGCCACTCCGCCGACCGTCACGGACGTCGACGCCGATGAAAAGCCGGCGCCGTAGATTGTGACCGTCGTTGCCGCCGCGCCGGGAGCGCCTGCCGGCAGCGCCGTGTTCGGCGTGATGCTGATGACGGCCAGCGCCGGCACGGTGTAGGTGAACGCGCCGGTGGCGGTGCCTTTCGTCGAATCAGGGTTCGTGACGGAGACGTCGACGGCCAGTTGCGATGACGTCGGGCCGAGCGGCGTGTTCGCGGCGATCGACGTCGCGCTGACTACGACAACATTCGCCGCCGGCAGCGCGCCGAAGGTGACCGTCGCGCCACTCTGGAAATTCGTCCCGGTGATCGTGACCGGAGTGCCGCCCGACGTCGGTCCGGTGTTGGGTGAAACGCTGACGACCGTCGGTCCGGGCAGCGCGTAGGTGAAACTCTGCGGCAGCGTCGCGGACTGGCTGTCGCTGTTCGTGACCACTACGTCCACCTTGCCGGCTGCATGTGCCGGAGCGGCGGCCGTGATCGAAGTCGAGGTGACAGAAACGTTCGTCGCCGCGGCGCCGCCAAACTTCACGGTCGCATTGCTGAGAAAACCGGTTCCGGTGATCGTGACCACGGTGCCGCCGGCGATGCTGCCGCTGGTCGGAAGGATGCCGGTGATGGTCGGCGCCGGGTTGCTCACCGCATTCACCTTCATCGTTCCGAACATGCTGCTGTGTCCCGAGCCGCAGTCGGGGATGTTGCAGACGAACGCGAACGTCCCCGCGGTCGTGGCGGTGAATTGAAACGTCTCCGATGCCCCACGGGCACAGTTGAGTCCGTTCTCGATGTAGGACTCCATCAGGATGCCGTGGCCGACGGTCGAGGCGTCCTTCGACGGCACCGTGAGCGTGATACTGACGACGTCGCCCTGATTGACGGTGAAAGGCGCCGGGGAAATGCTGAACGAGAAACTCTGCGCGGTGACGGTGAAGTTCTTCGTGGCCGCGGCGCCGACGCTCTCGGGCTGCGGCAGGACCGGTCCGTGGATCGACTTGCTCGCTACGAGCTCGCGCAGATGCGCGAGATGCTCCGCCTGCGCGACAGGCGACGCCTCCATCAAATGGTCAGGCATCTCCATCGCCGTTTGTGCTGCTGCTGCGGTCGCAAGGCCCAGAATCGCCGCAACCGTAAGGATCGCTCTCCGCATCACGTTCTCCCCGAATCGAGTTTTTACAAGCAAAGGCTTGAACAATAACTGATTCGACCGAACGGACGACGGTTGTGTTTACAACTTAACAATGATGTTTCGGCGATGAAGCATCCAAAGAATCGCCAGCCAGAAGGCGACGAACGCCAGTCCCCACAGCAGAGAGGCGAACTTGTCGGGAAAGTACGGCGCGAAGAAGAGGTCGAAGCTGGCCTGATGCAGCGAAGTCTTCCTGCCGTCGATGGTTATCTTGAATAGCGAGTCGATGCAGCGGGCCATGATCCCCGAGCCGACGAATGCCACCAGCGGATTGACGCCGTAGATGACGAACGGCCGCGCCCAGCCGCGGACCTGATGGACGTCGAGAAGCCAGAGACAGGTCGCGAGCACGACGCAGGCGAAGCCGGCGGTGAAGACGACATAGCTCGACGTCCAGAGGTTCTTGTTGATCGGAAAGGCCCAGCTCCACAGGTCGCCGATCATCATGCCGAGAATGCCCGCGCCAAAAAGATCGGCGATCCGGATGATCAAAGGGCGGCGTTTTTCGGTCAGCCAGCGGCCGGCGAAGATGCCGAGCATCGCGGTCGCGATGGCCGGAATCGTCGATAGCGGCCCCTCCGGATCCCACCTTTTCGTCGATGCCCAGATGTGATTCGTGCCGAGGATCAGGCGGTCGCTCCAGGCGGCGAGCGTGTGTTCCGGTTGATCGAGCAGGAAGTAGCCGATCGTGCCGGTGCCGGGAACGGGAACGAGCGTCATCACGAACCAGTAGCCGAGGAGGATCGCGACGACGATGGTGATTTGTTGTTTGACCGTCGTGCGGATGGTCAGCAATCCCGCGGCGATGTACGCGAATCCGATCCGCTGCAGCACGCCCATGAATCGCAGATGCTGCGCGCGCCAGAGCACGCGTTGCAGAAAGGTCGGATCGGGAATCCCGGCCATCTTTCCCCACCAGAAAAAGGGGAAGGCGTTCAACAGCAGGCCGGCCAGCACGATCAGCAGTCCGCGGCGGATGATCGTCATCGTGAGCGTTTTCGGATCGCGCCGGCTCAACGACAGATGCGTCGTCACGCCGACGATGAAAAGGAAGAACGGGAAGATGAGATCGGTCGGCGTCCATCCGTTCCATGGCGCGTGTTCGAGCGGCGGATAGATCGCGCCCCAGCTGCCCGGATTGTTGACGAGCAGCATCCCGGCGATGGTGATGCCGCGAAAAACATCGAGCGCCATGAGCCGCTCCGAGGGAGGAACGGGCGGTGCGACCGTGGACATTGCGGCGTAGGGTAGCAGGCATAATTGCCGCGTGCGACGCGCAGCCTGTTTGTTTCTCATCTTCGCGGCGTGCGTTTCCATCGGGCCATCGACTTCGCCCTACACACTCATCCTCGGCATCGCCCAGGACGGCGGCTATCCGCAGGCTGGCTGCAATCGTCCTGACTGCATCGCCGCGTGGCGCAACCCGAAACTGCGTCAGCGCGTGGCGTCGATGGCGATCGTCGATCCGCAGTCGCACCAGCGCTGGATCATTGATGCGACGCCCGACTTTCCATCGCAACTGGCCTCGCTCGATGCCGCAGCGCCGCGCGGAGCCACCCTCCTCGACGGCATCCTCCTCACCCACGCCCACATCGGTCACTACCTCGGCCTCGCCTACCTCGGCCGCGAAGTCCTCGGCGCGCATTCGATCAAGGTCTACGCGATGCCGCGCATGCGCGAATTTCTCCAGCACAACGGTCCGTGGGACCAGCTCGTTCGTTTGAAAAATATCGACATCGTGCCGATCGAAGATGGCGTGCCGTTCGCGCTGAACGAGCGCATCACCGTGACGCCGCTACGCGTCCCGCATCGCGACGAATACTCGGAGACGGTCGGCTTCATCGTCCGAGGTCCATCGCGCGCCATCCTCTGGCTGCCCGACATCGACAAATGGGAAAAGTGGACGACGCCGCTGGAATCGGTGCTGGCGAAGGTCGACGTCGCCTACATTGACGGCACGTTCTACGACGCGTCGGAGTTGCCGGGACGCGACCTGAGCGAAATCCCGCATCCGCTGATGACCGAGACGCTGTCGCGGCTCGCCAACTCACCGCTCCGCGCGAAAGTGCGATTCATCCACCTCAATCAATCGAATCCGCTGCTGCGCGAACGAAAGCACGGTGTTGCGGTAGCGACGGATGGCGAGCGCAGCGCGCTGTAAAGGCGGAACGCTGGCGTCGTCGCCAGTGCTCCGGTTGTCTCGCGTCGATCCGACGCTGAACGCGATCGCGAGACGAACCGGAGCTCTGGTGGTGCTACCTCAACTTCATCAACGCTCCCGCGCCGAGGATCGCGGCCAGGAGCATCAACGCCCAGGTGGAAAGTGCGGGGACGTCCGTCGGCGGCGCCGGCGCCGACACCGGCGGCGCGACGAACGTGCTGTTGCCG
>JBAVBF010000105.1:0-5535 GCA_049586115.1 Thermoanaerobaculia bacterium
ATTCAGGATACCGTGGCCCCCACCACGCCGATCGATAACGTCATTCAGTTCTCCGCCGTCTCCGCCTGACGAATTCGCTGGACGAGCGGGCCGAAGGAGCGGAAACGCTTCTTCGGCCCGAGCTTGATGGAATGACTCTCAATGAAGATCACCGCTCTCGCTCTCTGTATCGCTGTGTCGCTGCCGCTGTACGCGGCGCGGCAGCGTGCCGCGGCACCGCCCGTCGAGACGCTTTCGATCGAGTTCGTGGACGTGCCGGCGGCCGGGGCGGCACTCATCGCGGCGGGCGCCGATGCATGGATCGATCTGCGCACGGTAAGCCAGCGAGCGGGATCGACGGGAAAGTCGATGCGCGTACGGCGGCAATTCGGGATCCGCCTTCTCCGCGCCGGCGCAGTGTCCTGGGGAACGGCGATCGTCACGGCCAGATTGAATTCGCAGGACGGCCGCTCGTCTGTGCGAATCGACGGGAAGCCTGTGGCCGGCATGCCCGTCGTAATCGACGCGCGCGCCTCCGTCGGCGCCATGACCATTCACACCCTGGAGATCGAGGTACCTGACTCCGTAGCCGAGGGGCCACTGTCGGCTTCGATCTCGTGGGACGTAACAACGCAGTGATTCGGGGAAATTGATGATCAAGAAAACGACGATCCTGATGGCTTTATCCGCGATGCTGGCAACGGCGTCCGCGCTGCGGGCGGGAGACGGAACGGTGTCCGTCTCACCCGCGGTAATCACGCTGCGCGGCGAAGTGGGCCAGAGCACGACCCAGACGCTGACCTTCACGAATGGGACGTCGCGGCCCCTCGCCTTCGAGATGACGGCCTATGACGCCGTCGTGCGCGGCGGCACGCGCGGGTTCGTCGAAGCGGGCAGCATTCCCGGCAGCATCGCCGCCACCGCAGCGTTCTCGCCGAAACTCTTCACCGCGTCGCCTGGGCAGAGCATCCAGGTCTCGCTGACCATCACCATCCCGGCGCATCCCTCGGTGCGCGCCATCGCAGCCATGTGCGAAGGAACGACGAAGCTCGGCACCGGACCCGTGCGGGTGAGCGCATCGGTCGGTACCCTTCTGACGTTCGCGGTCGCGGGCGACGTGATCGCCGCATCGGCATCGCCGCTGATCGTTCAACCGCCGACGGCGAGCTCCACCCTCATAGCCGCGCAGCAACTCGTCAACAGCGGTACGGAACCAGTGGTTGCGACGGGAATGCTCGCCATCATCAATGCAGCCGGATCGCTGGCCGGAAAGCAGGAGATTCCGATCTCGCGTCTCCTGCCCGGCGAGAAAAACGATGTGCGCGTTGAATATGACGGCGATCTTGTCCCCGGCCGGTACCGGGCCATGATCACCTACGACCTCACCAACAAGACGCTGACCTCCAGCGCGGAATTCAGCGTGAAGTGAAAGCGCTCCTCGCCGTTGCGGCCTGCTTGTTGTTCGCGCACGCCGCGCGCGGAGAGGGCTATACGGTCCGCGTGCAGGAGACTGCGATAGTTGAGATCGCCGGCGTCACCGCCGCCTACACCACGAATCCCGCCATCGCGGACGTGACCATCGCCGCTTTGGGCCACATATCGGTAACGGGACGCAGTTCCGGGACGACGCAACTCGTCATCATCATCGCCGGCGGTACGCAGACCTTCCTCATTACCGTCGCCGCCCCCATCCTGCCGTCCCTGACAAAGGCAGAAGCCGGAGCGCCGCTGGGACGATACGAAGGCCGCTACTCCAGCGGCTCCGAGCAGATGCAGAACACGTTCGATCTCGTGACACACGACGGCGAGCGCACCTCTCAGATCCACGTTCTTCACGTCCACGACCTGCGCGCCGGGCCCGGCCAACCGCCGGACAACATCGCCTCGATTTTCTACCGCGACACCACACCCACTCACCGTTTGACGCTGCTGGACGAGACCGTCGATCTGTCGCGCATAACCGTCAGCAGCACGCCGGTTCGCGGCCTGCATCTGCAAGAGGGCCCTCTCGAACTCCACGCCGGCTACGCCTCCTCGGCGATGTTCGACGACTTCTTCCTTCCGGCCGGACGGCGATGGGTGGGAGGAGCGGGCTACGGCATCGATCGCGGGTCGACTCGATGGACGCCTTCGGTCTACGGCTTCTTCTCGCAGCCCGCTGGCACGGCGGCGCGGCGCGGAGTCGTCGGCGCGCTTTCGGCCGAGCACCGCGATGGCGATACGTTATTCCTGCGCGGAGACGTCGGGGTCAGCCGCTCCATGGCTGCATCCGGCGAAGTTCGCTACGTCTCCGCGCGCGATCAACTCCACGCACTTCTCTCCGTAAAACCCAACGACTTTCCTAACCTCGGACTGTCGGACATCCCCGGTGAGCATGGGGAAATCGACTGGTCGCGACGCGCCACAAAACGTCTCTCGATCACGTCCTATGGCACCTACGATCGGTTCAACCTGGCTGCCCTCCGTCAAGCGATCGGCATGGCCAGTCTCGGTCTGGGATATGCCGTGACCGCACGCCTTTCGTTCCTGGCCGGCGCCGACGCCTCGACCGTCCGCACGTCCACGAACTCCATCCGTACAATCGGTCTGCCGCTGGGCATGACGTACGACACCTCTGCGTTCGGCGTGGCCACCTCGTACCGTCTGATCGACAATTCCGAAGCATCGCGCCGAGGGGACACGCTTCGTCTTTCGGCGCACGCCGGGAGTGGAGCGTTCACGGCCAGCGTCTGGGCCGAACGGCAGCGCAATGCGCCTACCCTCGATCTCATCTTCAGTGCGGAGCCCGGCCTCGAGTTGGCGCTGCTGCGTCTCGGGATCTCCGTCCGCACCCCGGCAGACGTCGCGCGTGCGCTGCGAGACAACGCGGCTTTGATCGACCTCGGCTTCATCACCGGCGTCAATGTTTCACTGACCCCTCGCCGTCTGCAGGCAGGCATCAATTTCGCCTGGCTGGGATCGGGCCCGCGAAGCGATCATCTCCGTCTGCTTGCGATCTTCGGCCACGACGAAGGGATCAGCACAACACGCGACAACGGGATCGCCACGTTGACGTACAGCCGCCGCGTCCTGTCAGCGACCGACCTCTATGGCTCCTACTCAGCCTGGACTACGCGCGTCGGCTCGTTGAAGGAGAGCGGCACATCCGTCGAAGTCGGAGTGCAGCAGCAGTTCTCCGGCCTGCCGGCGTTTCTGCAGCGAAGCGGAACGATCGGAGGATTTGTCTTCCTCGATCCGGAGATGCGGGGCGCGCGGGACCAGACCACGAAACCGCTGCCGGACATCAACGTAACACTCGACGGCGCACGGACGGCAAGGACGGACAGTAAAGGGGCCTATCGCTTCGACAAAATCTCTTCCGGACCACACCGGATCGCCGCCCAGCTTCCGGCTTCGCCGCGTGCGTTCTTTACGACGCCCTCATTCTCGGAGACAAAGGGGCAGGCGCACATCGACTTCGGGATGGTGTGGGCCGCCGCTCGGATCGATGGACGCGTGTTGAGCGACGCCGGCGCCGGCATACCCGGCGCGGTGCTCACCGCTACCTCACAGAACAGACAGTCCCTCAGCGCCACGAGCGACCCTCAGGGCCTGTTCGTTTTCGTCGTTCCGCCGGGAAGATTTCGCGTCGCGCTCTCAGAGGAATCACTGCTCGCCGGATATTCGATCGCTGACCCTCGCGAGCAGAACGTGACCGTCGAATCGGGACAGCCGCAGTCGGTGACGTTCGACGTCCGTGTACGGAGAAGCATCGCCGGCCGGGCCGCTGGCGCGTCCGAGGTGCGGATCGAGTCGTTGGGATTAACGGCTCGTGTTGATCCCGAGGGGAGTTTCCTCTTCCGCTCCATGCCATCCGGCACGTTCACAATTGGCGCGCGCATCGGCGGCCGCATCATCAATCGTACGGTGACGCTGCCCGCGGAACCGGCGATCGTTCGGAATGTCGATTTCGGCGGACCACCCATCGCAGTTGCGATCGGCCTGTCACCGGCGGTCATCGTCCAGCACGTAGGCGCGTTCCTCGTGCAGGCTGGCGCCTTTCGCGAGAAGGACAACGCCAGACAACTTGCCGGCCAATTGCAAAGCAACGGCGAGCGGCCCTACACAATCGAGATCCGCGGGCTGACGATCGTCGTCATTGGACCTTTCGCGACACGTCAGGACGCGATCGCCGCAAGCGAGCGCTTGCGGCGATCAGGGGTTGATGCGTTCGTAACCTCGAACCGCGAGGCCGCGACACCGCGCTATTGAGATACATGGAACGTTACGGTCAAATCGAAGATCGTATCGATCGCGTTTCCATGCAGCGATCCGGGCGCGAACTGCCATTGCTGGACGGCGTCGAGCGCGGATTGGTTGAAGAGTCCCGATGTGCTCTGCAAAACGTGCGCTTCCCGTACGCGGCCGGTCTTGTCGATGATGCATTCGACGATGACGGTTCCGTTCATCCGCGCGGTGATCGCGAGCTTCGGATACACCGGCTGCATGCGGCGAATGACGACCGGCGCTTTGACGTCGCCGCCAACGGGCAGCGGCACATCAGGTACTTCAGCAACCGTCGCAGTCGAAGGCGGTCCATCAACACCAACGCCATGAGCCACACCCCAAGGCACGCCTTGCGGCTGATCGGAGCCGGAGTCGTTGCCGGTCGTCGTCACATCGCCGGTCGATGTCGTCGTCAATGCCGCTGCCTCCGTGTGAACGGGCACCGTGTTCGGCGCCGTTTCCGCGGCGGGAGTGGCCGGCTTCGCAGGCGCGGGCGGCGTGGACTGCTTGTGTCCGCCGTTCGGAACGCCGAGGGCTGGGGGAACCTGCACCGGCATCGCGAAGACCGGGATCGCGTACTCCCTCGGCGCGTTCGTGGGGAACTCGATCGTTCGGATACCGTTCGCAAGGATGGCGATGACGACGAGCGTGTGAAATGCAAACGACGCTGACAGCAATCCAACCCGCTTCTCCGCGACGACCTCGGCGTGTATGACAGATGTCTCGAACATGACGTCCTCCCTATGTTCTACGTTCGATTCGGGAGGATTCGTTTTCGAAACTGCGGCGTGATACGAAACAGAAACGGTTCACGCGGAGATCGCGGAGAGGCGGAGAGTTTTTAATGGACGAACTTGCGGCGGTTGCGGATGTAGTCCGCGAGGATGTACTCGCCGAGGCGGTCGGGCGATGAATAGAAGGCGCGGCCGCGATTGATCTTCGAGAGCTGCTCGACGAAATTCACCAGCATCGGATCCGTGGCCAGCATGAACGTCGTGATGGGGATGTTCGCGCGGCGGCAACGGTCGGCTTCTTCCAGGGTCCGGTTCACGATCTTCATGTCCAGGCCGAACGAGTTCGTGTAGAGCATCCCGTTCTCCGTCAGCGCCGAAGGCTTCCCGTCGGTGATCATGAAAATCTGTTTGTTGTTGTGCTTGTGCCGCCGCAGGATGCGTTGCGCGAGCTCCAGTCCGGCCTTCGTGTTCGTGTGAAACGGCCCGACCTGCACGTACGGAATCTCGGAGATCGGCACCTCGGTGGCCTCATCGCCGAAGAGCAGCACGTCGATGG
>JBAVBF010000106.1:0-2563 GCA_049586115.1 Thermoanaerobaculia bacterium
CAGCAGCGCGAAGCCGATCAGCACTGCCGGCGATTGCAGCCACGATCCGAACATCCGTCCGCTGAGCGCGGCGAAGACGCCGAGGACGGAGTAGGTGATGACGATGCCGATGACGTAGGCCAGCGACAGCGCGAAACGGCGCGAGCGGCGTCCGTCGCTCTGCATGGCGAAGAAGCCGACGGTGATCGGGATCATCGGGAAGACGCATGGCGTGAGGTTCAAAGCCAGCCCGCCGACAAAAAGGATCAGCAGCGTCAGCGGCAGTCCGTGCGCGGCGTAGGCGGCGGAGAGGCGATCGTTGCCGATCGGGGCGTTGTCTTTGGGCGGCGCCGCAGAGAGTGGCGTGAAGCTGGACGACGTCGCCGGCACCGGCGGCGCCGCCGCGATCACATTCGCATCGATCGTGACCTCGGCATCGCGCGGCGGCAGGCAGACTGTGTCGTTGCAAGCCTGATAGTGCAGCTTGCCCTTGATCGTGTCGCCGGTCTGCAGTTTCGCCGTGAACGGGATCTGGATCGTCCCTTCGTAGACGGCGAGCTTCTGCCCGCCGCTGAACGTGAAGGTGCGCACGGTGTGCTGCGGGTACTGGGCGGAAACGAGCTCGGCTCCATCGAACGAGAGCTTGGTCGGGATGACAAAGTCGTCGAGCGGTTTGTTCGAGTTGATGTGCCAGCCGCTTTCGATCGTGGCGGTGACGACGCCTTTGACTTCAGTCGCGTGCCGCTCGTTGACGGAGCCGATGAGCTTGACGAGCTCCTGCCCCGGGATGCTGCTGGCGCCGCCGCCGAAGGAGGAGATCTGCGCGAACGCGGCGGTTGTTGCGAGGAGTGAACAGGCTACGAAGAGACCGCGCAACATTCCGCCTTTCGACTACTGCTTGCGCGGGCCGCCAACCTGACGTTCGAGCTGCGGGATCATCATGTCGAGGTTGTGGTTGTAGGTCGAGTTCGGGTATTTCGCTTTGAAGGCTTTGTACTCCTCGAGCGCGCCCGGAACGTTACCCGTCTGCAGGTAGATGTCGCCGATGAGCAGGCGCGAGCGCTCGAAGGCGTCGCCCTTGTTCTGCAGCGTCGCGAACTTGGCGATGGTCGCTTTCGCGTCGGGGAACTTCTTCTGCAGGATCTGCGTGAGCGCGAGCTCGAAGTAGGTGTCGTCGCGGACCGTCGCCGGGATGCCGGGCTCGGCGATGAGTTTCTTCAGCCGCATTTCGCTCTGGGCGTATGCGGCGCGCGACTCGAACTCTTTCGCCAGCGCCAGACGTTTCGCGTAGTCCTTCGAGATCGAGGCCTCGTCGGCCGCGCGTTTCATGAAGTCGTTGTACTTGACCTCGGCGTCGCCCAGCGATTGCGCGAATTCTTTCGCCGGCGCATAGCCTTTGATGATCCCGGCGATCATCAGATCCTTGTTGAGCACGAGGAAGGTGGGCAGCGAGTTCACTGAGAAATCGCGCGCGAATTTCGATCCGTCCTTCCCATCCTCGGTGTTGAGGCGGAGGAGGACCATCTTGTCGGTGGCGTTCTGAAAACTCTGCGAGGGAATCACTTCCTGCTCGAAGCGATGGCACCAACCGCACCAGTCGGCAAAGAGATCGACGAAGATGAGCTGATTCTTTTCCTTCGCAATCTTCTGCGCCGAGGCGACGTCTTTCAGCCACGGCGACGCGGAGACTTGCTGCACGAACAGCAGCGCAACCGCGGCAAGCAGGGCAATCCGTTTCACGTGAATCCTCCCGTTCGCCGGTCGCAAACGGCACCGGGAAAGTCGCTATTCCGAAGGCGCGGCACCGACCGGTGACAAATCCGCCGCTGCATTTTGCTTTTCGCGCGCGTACTTGCGCGCGGCGTCCACGAACGCGCCGAAGATCGCCGCGGCCGACGATTCGCCCGTCATGTCCTCGGGGTGCCACTGCACGCCAACGTAGAAAGGATGCGAAGGATCTTCGAGCCCTTCGACGATTCCGTCCGGCGCTTTGGCCGTGACGCGCAGTCCGTCGGCGACACGGCCGATGGCCTGGTGATGCGACGAGTTCACGTTGAACTCCTGATCGCCGAGGATGCGTCCGAGCTTCGTCGATGCGTCGATGTGGACGTCGTGGCGATGGCGATCGCTCGGCTCGCTGGCGTGATCGATGTTCGACTCGATGTCCTGAATGAGCGATCCGCCGGCGGCGACGTTCATGACCTGCACGCCGAGGCAGATACCGAGGGTGGGGATGCCGCGTTCGCGCGCCAGTCTGGCCAGGCCGAGGTCGTTCTTCTGGCGGCGAGGATCCATCGTCTCGCAGCTGGGATGTTTCTCCTCGCCGTACTCGGCCGGATCGCAGTCGTCGCCGCCGGCGAGGAGGATTCCGTCCAGCGTTTCGGCGAGGTCAGACGCATTCTCCGGCTGCGGCGGAATCAACACCGGCACCGCGCCGGCACGTTTGAGCGATTCGATGTAGGTCGTGTAGACAAAGGCGCGATCGCGTTCGCCGGGTTTCTGAACGACGTCCGAGCCGATGCCGATGAGAGGCTTGTGCATGGCGGGTAATTATGCGGGATTCGTGCGAACTGTCATCCTGAGC
>JBAVBF010000107.1:0-1904 GCA_049586115.1 Thermoanaerobaculia bacterium
GCTCAGGATGACAGGAGAGCTTCAAAATCCGTAGCGCAGTTCGACGGTCACCGTCCGCCCATCCGTGTTCGGACTGAATCCCGATTGCTGCGCCGCCGGACGCGCACCCGTCACCTGCGCGAACTCCGCGCCGAGGCGGATGTTCGCATTGAGGTCGTGCATCCACGCCAGCACCCATGAATGCCCATGCTCCGAATTGTCCTCGGCCACATGATCGCGATCGGTCGTCGAGAAGCCGTCGAAGCGGATCGAGTAGCGATCGCTGCCGCGCTTGTACGACGTCAGCAGGTACCACGTCGCAAAATCCATCTGCACGAAATGCGGCGCGACGCCCATGCCGGTCGCGCCCCAGCAATACTCCGCGGCGAACGTGGCAGGGGAAGTGAGTCCAACCTGCGCAGCGGCGATGTTGAAGTGCGTCTGCCACGCGTACTCGCCGCGATACAACTCGCGATCGCCGCGGTTATCGACGCGCGTGATCTGCATCATGGCCCGCTCCGGAAGTTGCAAGCGAACGCGCGCCGAGACGCCGGTCCGTCCATCGAGATCTTTTTCAAAGGGCACTGTGCCATCGCGCTGCTTGGAAAAATCAGTCGGCAACGAAAACAGCGGCGGTAGAGGCAGTACCTCGTTGTAGACGCTGAGCCGATTTCCCACCGACCACCCGCGCCAAGCCAGCAGCGCCCCCATCGAATCGTTGTTCCGGAACGCGGTCGCCCCCGCGGTGACGTAAAAATTCGGCCGCCACGCCAGATCGATCCCGACCGGCCGGAACTCTTCCCCGATCCACGAATTCAACGGCGAAAAGCTGACGGTGTACGGCGACGTCCAGAGCGGACCGACATTCTCGCGCGACGTCCCGAGAAAAAATTGCCCGGCGCGCAGCTCGAAATGCTCCGAATGCAGATCGACATACGCCTCGACGACGCCCGCCCGCTTCCCGCCCGCTCCCGACTGATCCCGCCGCGCCACCCCATGCGCATGCAGATCAATCCACGACGCCGGCGCCCACTCCGCCCCAATCTGCGCGACGCCAAGCGCCAAGGTCCGATGGTCGTCCACATCCGACGCCCCCGTATCCAACCGCCCAAACCCACCCTGCAACCAGGAAGGCTGTCCGCTGGTGTAGATCCCTCGCGCGGAAACGAAGCCGTGCAGTTGGAACGCCGACTGCGCCAGAGCGGACGAAGCGAGGGCGAGAGTCAGGAGCGTTAGACGAAACAAGCGCATCGCTAAATGTAGGCGAAGTTGCCGGGCAATCTGATTCATCGTCCGCTCTGTCCAATCAGAAGTGAATCGGCGAGGGCAGGAAGTGCCGCCGTGGAGGTGGCGAGACGAGCCGGCGATGGTGCGTGTCCGTTTCGCCAATGGGCATCAACGTCATCAAGGCGAAGTATCGCTCGACTTGTTCAATTACAGCGATACCACTTCCAAATACTCGATCTCGCGCTCCAGAAACTCGCCGGCAATTCTGCGGAATCGCTCCTCGGCATCGGTGACGAGGAACGTGTGCTTGGCGGCGCCATTGGGTGACGATCCGATTGCCGCGAGGACGGACGCCGCGGTCGTTTCGGCGCTGTCGACGATCATCACCTTGTCGCCGATGACGTGTTCGATCGTGTCGCGCAGGATCGGGTAGTGCGTGCAGCCGAGGACGAGCGTGTCGATGCCGGCGTCGAGGAGCGGGGAGAGGTAGATCTCTGCGACTTCGCGCGCGACGTGCGTGTTCGCCCATCCCTCCTCGGCCAGCGAGACGAAGAGCGGGGCGGCGGACTCGATGACTTCGATGTTCCGATCGATCTTCTGAATCGCACGCGTGTACGCCTTCGACCGCACGGTCCCCTCGGTGGCGATGACGCCGACGCGTCCGCGCGTGCGCTGAACGGCGGCGCGTGCGCCCGGCT
>JBAVBF010000108.1:0-3813 GCA_049586115.1 Thermoanaerobaculia bacterium
GCCCACCATCAAGCCGTACGACGAAGCCGCGTGGGCCAAGTTGAACGATGTCCGCGATACGCCCATCGAGACCTCGCTGCTCCTCCTCGAAACGCTGCACCAACGCTGGGACACGATCCTGCGCGCGATGACCGATGCCGATTTCGAACGCACGCTGATTCATCCCGACCATGGCGTGATGACGCTCGACGCCCTCATCGCCATGTACGCCTGGCACGGCCGCCATCACGTCGGGCACATCACGTCATTGCGTTCCCGCAGCGGCTGGTGACCGTTTTTCTACGCGATCTCCGCCTCCCCGCGAACCGTCGCTGCGAAGCTACAATCGTTCCATGCCGACGTTTTTTGACACGATGAGCGAGTTGATGGCCTCCGAGACGCCCTTCGTCGCCGTCACCGTCGTCGACACCATGGGCAGCGCGCCGCAGGACCGCGGCGCGAAGATGATCGTGACGTCCGAGGGACTTCACTTCGGTACCGTCGGCGGCGGCAAGGTCGAAACCAAAGCGATCGCCGAAGCGCAGGCGATGCTCCGCGGCGAAATCGCGGAGGCGACAAAGTTCGCGCAGTGGAGCCTCAACAAAGACGTCGGCATGACCTGCGGCGGCATCGTCAAACTCTTCTTCGAATCGCACAACATCGGCCGCTGGAAGATCGTCGTCTTCGGCGCCGGCCACGTCGCCAATGCGGTCGTCAACCTGCTCATCCATCTCGACTGCGCCGTCACGTGCATCGATCCGCGCGAGGAATGGCTTGCGAAACTCCCCGAGTCGCCGAAGCTCACAAAGATCGTGACCTCCGACATGCCGTCGATCGTGAAGGCGCTGCCGGACGATGCATTCGTAGTCCTGATGACGATGGGTCACACCACCGACAAGCCGATCCTCCTCGAAATCCTCCGCACGCGCACCTTCCCGTACCTCGGCGTGATCGGCAGCGATGCGAAGGCGAACATTTTGCGGCGCGACATCGCCGAGGCCGGGTTGCCGGAGGAGGCGAAACGGGCATTCTATTGCCCTATCGGCCTTTCGATCGGGACGAACCACCCTTACGAGATTGCGGTGAGCGTGGCCGCGCAATTGATCGAGGCGCGGGATGCGCGGCTTGCTTCACGCTCTGCTTCAGCAAGTCCAGATTCATCGCCTCGGTGATCAGCGCCCGCATCGTCTCCGACGCATTCTTCTTCGACTTCAGCCACGCCACCTGCGACGGCGTCAAAAACACCGCCACCCGTTCCGTCTTCTTCTCTTTCGCTGCGGCCATCGGCATATTGTGACACCGACCGAATCAGTCGAGCGTCTTGATCGGACCAAGTTTCAGATTCAGATCGTCGTCAGCCAGTCCGAAGACCTGCTTCATCTCCGCCATCTTTTCCTCGAGCTTCATCAACGCGCTGCCGAGCCGTTCGATCTCTTCGTCACTCAGGCTGCCAGCATCCATGCGACGCAAGGCCTGCTTTTCCAACAGCCGACGAACCAGCTCGATGATCGACAACACCAGCCGCGCCAGTCCGTTTTCGACGATGTCCGAGTCGGCAGCGATGCGGTCGGGGATCGTCGACTCGGTGAACGTGAGCGACGCGCGCAGCCGCTCTTCGTCATTCGTGATCATCGGCGAAAACCTCCAGCGGCCACGGTCCGGAAAGCAGAAACGGGACGGACGGAAAATCGCGCTTCAACGCGTTACCAGCGTCGTTGATGGCAGCAACGTCGTCGCGTTTCACGAGCGCCGCGAATTCGAGCGACGCCGTATCGCGATTCGACCAGCGATACTTCACCGCCAGCGGCGCCAGCGTCTCGTCGACTGCTTTGCGAAACTCCGGCGCGACATCCGTCGCACGCGTGGCGTCGTGCAACGCGCGGATGTACGCGGCTCCTGACTCGAAATCATGGCGATCCGGCCGCGCACGCGGCGCCGCGGCAGCGACTTTCAGCGTCATCTCGACGCAATCGCGATACTCATGCAGCACGCGCCGCCAGCGATCGAGATGCGCCGCGCATTTCGGCATCGCATCGTTCGCGCCATGCGCCGTGAACCCGTAGCGGATGGCGACGAACGTAGCGCGGTCGAGCAGTTCCGCGCGCGTTTTGGCGACGCGCAGCAGCAGATCGCGCTCGCCGAGCGGCTGCGCATCCTCGACCTGCATCCCGCTCAGCCACAAATCGCTCACGGCGATCGCCTCCGCCAGCGGCTCGACGTCGTTGCGTTCGCGATGCGCGCCGATCACGACGAGCTTCATTTGATCTGCTTCGGCTGCGAAGTTCGGATGATGGCGTCGACATTTGCGAGCACGACGTTCAGGCCGAGGTAGAGGAGATCGACGTCGCCGATGGAGATCACGGCTTCGCCCGCGATGACCACGCCGCGGTCGAGCAGGTGGTCGAGCGTTTCCAGCAGGCTCAGTTCTTCGTCGGCGTCACTCATCGGTTGTCACCGCGAACGTATACGGCGGCCACGGCCCGGTCAACGCAAGGGTCACGCCTTCTTCGGCATAACGCGCCGCAAGATCATCGCGAAGCTCTTCCAGCCGCGCCTCTTCATCGCGTTCGAGCAATACGTTGATTTGCGGAAATGCGCCCGACCGCTGCTGCCGCGTTTCGGCGACGGTGTCGCACGCGAGCTTGTCCATTACAGCGCGCTCGATCTCCGCCATGACCTGCTGCTCGGCTTCTTTCGACGCGCGCTTCTTCGCATCATCCAACTTCTTCCGCAGCAGAAACGCCTTCCCCTCGGACGCCGACGCGATTTCGCCGGACAACGCGCGCAGACTGTCGACGCGCCGCACCAGCGCGTCGCTCCAGAGTTGCGGATCAAACTCGATGCGCAACGTCCACTCCTGCTTCCCATCGAGCCGGTCGAGCAGTTTCACGAACCGAGCGCGTTCCGTTTCGAGATGCCGCCGCAGACTTTCGTCCGAGGCAAAGAGCGTGAACGCGCGGAGTGGGATGATCGTCCCGCCGTGCATCAGCGCATTCATCACGCTCTGATGCCGATAGCCAATCGCGCCGAGCCATTCCACGTCCTTAGCCCGCGCATCGATGACCCCTTGCGAGAAATCGACGTTATCGACCGGCGTGACGAATGCCGCGAGATCTGCCGCCGTCACGGCATCAATCACATCCGACCCATCGATCGCCTCCACCCGCTCCGGCAGCGGATGCCCCGCACGCGCGATCGCGTAGACGTAGAGGACGTTCGGCATTCGCGCGAAGTCTGACATACGTGCCGCATCGCCGGCGTAGCCGGCGTGAGAACCGTAGCCCACGCTTTTCAAGCGTGGGTAAGCCGGGCCTATGAATCTGTGAGCCCGCCTCGGCGGGCGAGAGAAATCTTTCGCCCGTTAAACGGGCTCGCGGATCCACGCTGGCCCTCCGTCCCCTGCCTGAAGGCAGGGGCTAGGGTTCTTACGCCGGCTTCGCCGACGATGGAAACCGCATCATCGCGATTTCTTGAACTCCGCCGAATCCACCAGCGCGCGCACCACTCCTACACGCGTCTCTCTCTTTCGCAGCGCGGATGCGAAGTAGCGTTCGCCGGCGGCGTCGATGGAGCGGCCCAGGATCGTGGCGTAGGCGATATGGAGGAAGTCGCTGTCGTTGAGGCAGGCGGAGTCGTACGCGATCGTCTCCGCGGCATCGTCGACATCGATGCGCCGCGTCGGCTCGATTCCGATCCGCGCGAGGAGCAGCGGCGGCGCAAACGATGTGCGCTTTGAATGGCGCCACCACGAGTTCTCATCGAGCATCTCGCTCGGCTCATTGATGCGAAACGCTCGCGTCAGTTCCGGCAGCGACGCGCCTGGGAACGCGGGCG
>JBAVBF010000109.1:0-1946 GCA_049586115.1 Thermoanaerobaculia bacterium
GTCGAAGGCAACGGCAGCAACGCGCATATCGTCGCGGCCACGCGTCGCGCGCGAAACAAAGGGATTCAGCCCGGCCTCTCATTGGCGCAAGCGCGCTCGCTCCTGCCGAAACTCATCGCCCGCGGCCGCGACGCCGAATGCGAACGCACCGCGCAGGAAGCGCTGCTCGAAGTCGCCGAGACGTTTTCGCCGCGCGTCGAAGATGCGGGTGAAGGCGTGGTGTTTCTCGATGTGACCGGGATGGAAAGACATTTCGCGGACGATGGGAGTGGGGTGTGGGGAGTAGGGAGTGGGAGTGAAGCCGCCCAAGACAATACGCGACCTCTCTCCCACACCCCACTCCCAACTCCCCACTCCCCCATCCCGGAGCTCCGCCTCGCCCGCGCCGCGCTTCGCGCATGCGACGCCATCTCCCTTCCCGCGCGCGTCGGAATCGCGGCCAGCAAACTGGCGGCGCGCGTCGCGGCGGAGCTGCCGAAGTCGCCGAATATCGTGATCGCGGGGGAGGAAGCGACCTTCCTCGCGCCACTGCCGCTGACGCGTCTCTCCCCCGAGCTCGAAGCCGCGGCGATGCTGCAGCGCTTCGGACTCGCATCGATCGGCGATCTCGCCAAACTTCCCGAGAGCGAAATCGCCAGCCGTCTCGGCGAGGTCGGCCGCGAGCTGCACTGGGCCGCGCGCGGCATCGATCCGCGTCCGCTCATGCCGCGTCCGCTGCCACCCGAGTTTCGCGAAGGGATGGAGCTGGAGTGGCCGCTGGTGGCGCTCGAACCGTTCCTCTTCATCGCCAACGCCGCCCTCGACCGGCTGTCGAAACGGATGGAGATCCAGGGCTTCGCGTGCAAGCGCCTCGAGTTCACGCTGACGTTGGATCCCGAGGGCTACGACGCGCGCGGCATCGATCTGCCCGCACCGACGCGCGACGTCAAAACGATGCTGACGCTGATGCGGCTCGACCTCGAGAAAACGCCGCCGGGCGCGCCGGTGGTCGGCTTCTCGTTCGTCGCGCATCCCGACCGTCCGCGCCGCGCGCAACTTTCACTGTTCGGTCCGAGTGCGGTCTCGCCCGAGAAACTGGCGACGACGATCGCAAAACTCGTCTCCATTCTCGGCGATGGCCGCGTCGGAATGCCGATGACGGTCGATGGCCATCTTCCGGAGCGCTACGCGATCAACGTCTTCTCCCCTCCACCGCCGCCGGATATGAAACGAACTCCGGCACGCGCGCGCGGCCTGCTTGCCGTGCGCACGTTCCGTCCGCCGATCCCGATCGAAGTGACGACGCGCGAAGCCGAGGGCGATGACGTACAGATCGCAACGATCCGCAGCATTGCCAATGAAAACTCCGACTCCCGACCCCCGACTCCCAACTCCCGTCGTGTTGAAGCCGGAACGAAAGTCGAGATCGGCGGCACGGTGCGCATCTGCTCCGGTCCGTGGCGCATTGAAGAAGGTTGGTGGAGCGATCGTCCGGATATTCGGGAGTACTGGGACGTGGAGCTCGAGCGTGGCGGTGTCTATCGCGTTTTCCGCGGCGGCGCGGATTGGTTTGTCGATGCCCGATACGAAATGTAGGTGACCGATGAAAGACATTCAGGGACGTGCATTCGATTTTGCCTGCAGTCTGGTGCGACTCCATCGCACGACCACGACGACCAAAGTGGCCGCGCCGCTCGTGAGCGAGCTGCTTCGCTTCGGCCTCTCGATCGGATCGATCCTCGAAGAAGCCGAGTCGATCCACGACAAAGCAGACTTCATCGCCCGCTGCCGCGTGTCATTACGTGAAGCCCGCAAAACGCTGTACTGGCTCCGGCTTCTCGACGCGACGCGAACGATCAAGTCGCCGCGCTTGGCGCCGTTGACGAAAGAAGCGCGCGAGATCGTGGCGTCGCTGTCGGCGATTATCAGAAACGCGAATCTGCCGAAATGATTGATCCGCAGATTAC
>JBAVBF010000110.1:0-17654 GCA_049586115.1 Thermoanaerobaculia bacterium
GTGGCCCGTGGCGGCGGTGGTCATCGAGGTCGCCGCGATCCTGACGATGGCCGCGGCATACATGAGGATTGCGTGTCCCGAGGGGACGCTCGATCACGCGCTGTTCGTCGGGACGACCTGGGTGCTGCTGGCCATGGCCACGGAGCTGACCATGACCGCGCGCTCCGGCCGGCAATGGTTCGCGCTCCTCGGCACGCCCGCGAACGGCGGCCTGCGCTGCGTCCTGCTGATCGCCTGGCTGATCGCGCCGGCGGTATTCGTCAGAAGCCACGAATGAGAACGATCGTCATCGGCCTGCTTGCTCTTCTGATCGTCATGACTATGCGTGCGGACGATGCGGTGAAAATCCACGGATTCATCGACGCGTACTACGCGTGGAACAGCAGCCATCCTGCATCGCATGAAAACTTCGAGGCCGGCACCGGCTCGACGGCGAGGCGCGCGAACGAGTTCGATCTCAATCTGGCTGAGGTCGACATCACACGCGATGCGAAGACGGTCGGATTTCATCTCTCGCTGATCGCAGGCAACGGCGCGGACGTGATCCACGCCAGCGAGCCGCAGGGGTATCGCTTCGTCTATCAGGCTTCGATTCTCTACAAGCGGAGCGATCGCCTGACATTCGAAGCGGGCATCTATCCATCGCACATCGGATTCGAGGGATTCTTTTCGAAGGACAACTGGAGCTACACGCGCGGATGGCTGGCGGAGTTTTCGCCGTACTACCAGACCGGCATCAGCGCGAATTACGCGTTCTCCTCGCATTGGTCAGGTGAGCTTCACGTTCTGAATGGCTGGCAGAACATCGCCGACAACAACGACGCGAAAGCGATCGGCGGCAAAATCGCGTACGCGAAGGGACGGCTGACCGCGTCGCTGAATACGTTCGACGGACCGGAGTTGGCCGACGACGACAAACAGTGGCGGCACTTCGGCGATCTCATCGCCACATTCACTGCCACGCCGCGGCTGAGCATCGGCGGCTCGATCGACCGCGGGCGGCAGGAAGCCGCCAACTGGGTCGGCGTCGCGGCGTACGGACGCTACGCATTCGATGAACGCCGCGCGGTAGCGGTCCGCGCGGAACGATTCAGCGATCCGCAAAACGGCATCAGCGGCACCCCGCAGAAGCTCGCCGAGGCGACGCTGACGTTCGAGTACCGCCCGGCGCCGAATCTCATCCTCAAAGTCGAAGGGCGGCGCGATCACTCGACCGCGCCGGCATTCAACGGCAGCTCGTCGCGCGACGAAACGATCGTCGTCATCGGCGCCGTGGCTACGTTCTGAAGGAGCAACGTAATGCGGGATCTCCTCTTCATCGCGCTCACCCTCATCCTCTTCACGGCCGCGGTCACGTACACGCGCGCGTGCGACAAGGTCTGACCCGATGACCTTCGAAACCGTCGCCGCGTTCGCGCTGGCCGTGCTCGCGCTCCTCTACCTGCTGTACGCCCTCCTTCGCGCGGAGGAGTTGTGACCACGATCGAGCTGCTGAAAATCGCCGTCTATTTTCTGCTGATCCTCGCCGTCACCAAGCCGCTCGGGCTCTATATGCGGCGCGTGTTCTGCGGCGAGAAAACCTTTCTCGATCGTCCGCTGCGCCCGATCGAGCGCCTCGTCTATCGCGCTTCGGGGGTCAATGAGAAAAAAGAGCACGACTGGAAGCAGTACACGATCGCCATGCTTATCTTCAGCGGCGTCGGACTGCTGCTGACGTACGCGATTCTGCGCGTCCAGCACCTCCTGCCGCTCAATCCCGATCACATGGGCTCAGTCGCGCCCGATCTGGCCTGGAACACAGCCGTCTCGTTCACCACCAACACGAACTGGCAGGCGTACAGCGGCGAGTCGACGATGTCGCACTTCACGCAGATGGTGGGCTTGACCTTTCACAACTTCGTCTCCGCCGCGGCCGGGATCGCGCTCGCCATCGCGCTGATTCGCGGCATCGCGCGCAACAGCGCGAAAACCATCGGCAACTTCTGGGTCGATCTCACGCGCGGCACGCTGTGGGTTCTGCTGCCGCTGTCGCTCATCGCGGCCACCTTCTTTCTGTCGCAGGGCGTGATCCAGAATTTTCATCCGACGATTGCCGCCACGACGATCGAAGGAGCGACGCAGAAAATCCCGCAGGGACCAATCGCATCGCAGGAAGCGATCAAAGAGCTCGGCACGAACGGCGGCGGCTTCTTCAACGCCAACTCCGGCTTCCCTTACGAAAACCCGACCCCCTTCACGAACCTGCTGCAGATGTTCCTCATCTTCGCCCTCGGCGCCGGTCTTTGCTACACGCTCGGTTCGATGACCGGCAAGCTCCGCCACGGCTGGGCCGTCTTCTGGGCGATGTCGCTGCTCTTTCTCGGCGGCGCGTTCATCACCACGTCCGCCGAACAGTGCGGCAATCCGATGCACCAACGCCTCGGCGTCGCGATCGCGGACGGGAACATGGAAGGAAAGGAAGTCCGCTTCGGGATCGGCGACTCCGCTCTCTTCGCCACGATCACCACCGATGCGTCGTGCGGCGCGATCAACGCGTGGCACGACTCATTCACGCCGATCGGCGGCTCCGTCCCTCTCCTCAACATCATGCTCGGCGAAGTGATCTTCGGCGGCGTCGGCGCAGGGATGTACGGAATGATCCTCTTCATCGTGCTGGCCGTCTTCATCGCCGGTCTGATGGTCGGCCGCACACCCGAATACCTCGGCAAGAAAATCGAAGCGCACGACGTGAAGCTGGCCATGCTTGCCGTGCTCGTGCTCGCGTTCTGCATCCTGGTCGGATCCGCGGCGGCGGCAGGAACGGCCGCCGGAACCTCGAGCCTGAACAACGCCGGTCCGCACGGCCTGAGCGAGATCAGCTACGCCTTCACGAGCGCCGCGGGCAACAACGGCAGCGCGTTCGCGGGCCTGAACGCGAACACGAAGTTCTACAACATCGTCCTCGGGCTGGCCATGTTCTTCGGCCGATTCCTGATGGTCATCCCGCTGATGGGCATCGCCGGCTCGCTGGCCGCGAAAACGAAGATCGCCGAAACCGCCGGCACCTTTCCCGTCGACGGCGCGCTCTTCACCTTCCTGCTCGCCGGCATCGTGCTCATCGTCGGCGCGCTTACGTACTTCCCGCTGCTCTCGCTCGGTCCGTACGTCGAGCACTTCCTGATGAATTCGGGGAAGGTGTTTTGAACGTGGCTGACAAGAAGAAACTCTCGCTCTTCGATTCGTCGATCATGCGCCGCGCGCTGTTCGACTCCATCGTCAAACTCAACCCGCGCCGGATGATGAAGAACCCGGTCATGTTCCTCGTCGAAGTGGGCGCGCTGCTCACGACGCTGCTGCTGATTCCGCGTCTCTCGAATCACGTCGACTACCGTTTTCAAATCCAGATCACCTTCTGGCTTTGGGCCACCGTGCTCTTCGCGAATCTCGCCGAGGCCGTGGCGGAGGGACGAGGGAAAGCGCAGGCGGACGCATTGCGGAAAGCCAAGACCGAAACGACCGCGCGGCGCATCACCGGCGAGGAAATCCCAGCTTCGCAACTGCGCAAAGGCGACCGCGTCGTCGTCGAAGCGAACCAGATCATCCCCGGCGACGGCACCGTCATCGAAGGCATCGCCTCGGTCAATGAATCCGCAATCACCGGCGAATCCGCGCCCGTCATTCGCGAAGCTGGCGGCGACCGTTCCGCCGTCACCGGCGGCACGATGGTCCTCTCCGACCGCATCGTCGTCGAAATCACCTCGGAACCGGGACAAACCTTCATCGACCGCATGATCAAGCTCGTCGAAGGGGCGGAGCGCCAGAAAACGCCGAACGAAATCGCGCTCGACATCCTCCTGGCCGGCCTCACGATCGTCTTCCTGCTCGCAACAGTCACGCTGAAGCCGTTCGCGATTTACTCCGGCAGCGACGTCACCGTCACCGTGCTCATCGCGCTGCTGGTCTGCCTGATCCCGACCACGATCGGCGCGTTGCTTTCTGCAATCGGCATCGCCGGCATGGACCGCGTGCTGCAGCACAACATCCTGGCGATGTCGGGCCGCGCGGTCGAAGCGTCGGGCGACGTCAACGTGCTGCTGCTCGACAAGACCGGCACGATCACGCTCGGCAACCGGCAGGCCGTCGAATTCGTCCCGGCGCCCGGCGTCGACGCAGAAACGCTCGCCGACATTGCTCAACTCTCATCGCTTGCGGACGAGACTCCCGAAGGACGCTCGATCGTCATTCTGGCAAAGGAGCAGTTCGGATTGCGCGGCCGCGAACTGCAGTCGCTCGGCGCGCACTCGATCGTGCCGTTCACCGCAAAAACGCGCATGTCCGGGATCGATTTCGAAGGCGGACGCGCGGTTCGCAAGGGCGCCGCGGATTCCGTGGCCGGCTACATTGAGACGATCGGCGGAACCTTTCCCGGTCAGGTGCGTGACGACGTTTCGCGCATCGCCGGCGAGGGCGGCACGCCGCTCGTCGTGACCGACGAAGCGCGCGTCCTCGGCACGATCTATCTGAAAGACATCGTCAAAGGCGGCATGCGCGAACGCTTCGACCGGCTGCGCATGATGGGAATCCGCACCGTCATGATCACCGGCGACAACCCGCTCACCGCCGCGTTCATCGCGCGCGAAGCGGGCGTCGATGACTTTCTCGCGCAGGCCACACCCGAGGACAAGCTCGCGCTGATTCGTAAAGAGCAGGCGAAGGGAAATCTCGTGGCCATGACCGGCGACGGCACCAACGACGCGCCGGCGCTGGCGCAGGCCGATGTCGGCATGGCCATGAACACGGGAACGCAGCCGGCGAAGGAAGCGGGAAACATGGTCGATCTCGATTCGAATCCGACCAAGCTGATCGAGGTCGTCGAGATCGGCAAGCAGTTGCTCATGACGCGCGGCGCGCTGACGACGTTCTCGATCGCGAACGACGTCGCCAAATACTTCGCCATCATCCCGGCGCTCTTCCTGGCCACGTTTCCGGAGCTCCAGGCGCTGAATGTGATGCATCTCGCGACGCCACAGAGCGCGATTCTCTCCGCGGTCATTTTCAACGCGCTGATCATCGTGGCGCTGATTCCGCTGGCGCTGCGCGGAGTCAAATACCGGCCGCTCGGCGCTGGCCGCATCCTGCGCCGCAACCTGCTGCTCTACGGCGTGGGCGGCGTGATCATCCCGTTCATCGGCATCAAAGCGATCGACCTGTTGCTGCGCGCAATTCATCTCGCATGAGGAGTGACGACGATGCTCGAACACATCAAGATTTCGATCCGCATCACGATCGTCCTGCTCGTGATCACGTGCGGCTTCTATCCGCTCGCGGTCTGGGGCATCGGCCAGACGTTTTTTCGCGACAAGGCGAACGGCTCGCTGATCACGCGTGACGGAAAGGTGATCGGCTCGTCGCTCATCGGCCAGAACTTCGCCGACGCGCGCTTCTTCCACGGACGCCCATCGAGCAGCGGCTACGATCCGAGTGCGAGCGGCGGCACGAACTGGGGTCCGACGTCGAAAAAACTGCGCGACGCCATCGCGCAGCGAACGAGGAATTACTCCGACGCGAAACCGGCCGGCGGGATCCCCGCGGACGCCGTGACAGCATCCTGCTCCGGCGTCGATCCGCACATCTCGCTTGCGAATGCGCAATCGCAGGCAGCGCGCGTTGCGCGCGAGAATTCGCTGCCTCCCGCGCGGGTGGCCGAGCTCATTCGACGCCGCACCGAAGGCCGCTTCCTCGGCATTTACGGCGAGCCGCGCGTCAACGTGCTGCTGCTCAATCTCGACCTGATGAACGCCGCCGTGAATTAGATTTCACAGCCATGGCCCGCACGAACGGCGACGGCCGTCCCGATCCTGACGAACTGTTGCGCCTCACGCGCACGGATGACAGCGGCCGCGGGCGTCTCAAGATCTACCTCGGCATGGCCGCCGGCGTCGGCAAGACGGTCCGCATGCTCGAGGACGCGCACACGATGCGCCGCGCCGGCGTCGACGTCGTGGTGGGCCTGGTCGAAACACACGGACGCAACGAGACCGCCGCCCGGATCGCCGATCTCGAAGTGATCCCGCGCGCCCGCGTCGACTATCGCGGCGTCGTCATCGAGGAGATGGATCTCGCCGCGATCCTCGCGCGTCATCCGGATGTCGTCTTCGTCGACGAACTGCCCCACACAAACGCCCCCGATTCGAAAAATGAGAAGCGCTGGCAGGACGTCGACGACCTCCTGGCGGCCGGAATCTCGGTGATGACCGCGCTCAACGTCCAGCATCTCGAAGGCGTGCAGGATGTGGTGCGCTCGGCCACCGGCATCGACATCCGCGAGCGCGTTCCCGACTGCATCGTGCGCAACGCCGATTCGGTCGTGCTCGTCGACCTGCCGGTGACCGAACTTCAGGAGCGGCTGCGGCAGGGAAAGATTTATCCGCCCGCTCAGGCATCCCGCGCGCTGGAAAACTTCTTCCGCACCGAGATGCTGATGCGGCTCCGCGAATTAGCGCTGCTGCAGACCGCGACATTTTCCGGCCGCGCAAACGGCGAATTGCGTCTTGCGGTCGCCGTCCCGTTCGAACCGGAAATCGCCCGCCCGCTCGTCCTGCGCGCCTCGCGCCTGGCCGGCCGCATGAACACGCGATGGTACGCCGTCTACGTCCGCCAGCGCCGCGCCCATCCCGAAAACATCAGCGCCGGCCAGCACCGCAAATTGTCGGAGAACGTACAACTCGCCATCTCGCTCGGCGCCACCGTCATCACGCGCGAATCCGAGGACGTCGCCGGCGCGCTGCTGGACTTCGCAAAATCCGAAGGAATCACGATGCTCGTCGTCGGCCGCCCCACGCGATCGGGACTCGCCAGCCGCATCGTCCCAAGCACTGTTCACCGGCTGCTGGAACGCGGACGCGGGTTCGACATTGTCATCGTGGATGTTTAGAGGCAGCCTGAAGGCCTCTCAATCCAACGATAGCCAGCGGCGCAGGGCCTCATCGATGATGCCGAGCTCACTCTCCTCGCAACGCCCGATCTCGGCTGTGATCGACGCACGCGGAACGGACACGATCTTGTCCACCATCGCCTGGGACACTCGACTCAGTCCTGTGCGCTTTCCCGGCGAAAGCGTAATGCGGAACATTGGCGCATCGACGCACTCGGAGGTAATGGGACAAATGGTGACGCTGGGGTGGATCTCATTGAAAAGATCCGATTGCACGACCAGCGCGGGGCGCGGCTTGCCCGTGTACGCTCCCTTCGCAGCGACGACGACGATCGTGCCTCGGGTCACTTCCAATCCCACACATCAGCCGCGGCCGTGGTGAAGTCGAGTGTTTCTTGCTCCGAGCGAAGCGTTCGCACGAGAAGGGACTGACGGCGCGCTTCTTCAGCGATTGGATCCACGGCGGTTTCCTTCTGCAGCGCGCTCGCAAGGATCGACCTGACGACTTCACTTCGAGTGGTACTTCGCCGCCGCGCTTCGCGGGAAAGCGAGCTCGCCATGCGCGAGTCGATCCGCAACGTGAGAAGAGAGGAACGAATCTTCTTTGCGGCCATCTGTCATACAGTATTACACACGACTAGCGGGAGACGCCGCGCTTCCAAGCGCTCTCGTTCGTCGGCGAAGCCGGCGTAAGAACCGTAGCCCACGCGTTCACGCGTGGGGCAGACGATCTCACGATATAGAGAGCCCGTTTTAACGGGCGAGAGAAAGCCTTCTTTCGCCCGCTGAAGCGGGCTCCCAAATCGCCGCGCATCAATTTCCCCACGCTTGAAAGCGTGGGCTACGGTTCTACGATGGCTACGCCACCGAGGCGTTCCTAAAACTCGATCTGCGCGCCCAGTTCCACCACCCGGTTCGGGGGCAATCGGAAGAAGCGCGCCGCGCTTTCGGCGTTGCGCATCATCGAGGCGAAGATTTTTTCTCGCCATGTCGCCATGCCGCTTTCGCGCGACGTCACGATCAGCGTTTCGCGGCCGAGGAAGTAGGTCGTGTCCATCGGCGGGATGGCCACGTGCAGTTCGCGGCTGACGCGTTCGAGCAGCGCAGGGATGTCCGCTTCTTCCATGTAGCCGTAGCGGCAGGTGATGCGGAAGATGCCTTCGCCGAGGTCTTCGACCACGAGCCGCTCGTCATCGTTCAGATGCGAGACCTCCTCGGTCATCACGGTCAGCAGCATCACCTGCCTGTGCAGCGCTTTGTAATGTTTGAGGCTGTGCAAAAGTGCCGGCGGGATGACGCCGCCGGTGCGATGCATGAAAACCGCGGTCCCGGGCACGCGCACCGGCGCGTGGCCGCGCAGCGATGTAACGAAGTCCTCGGGTGACAGCGCGCCATCGCGCAGACGTTCGTTGAGGATCTGCCGGCCGCGCCGCCACGTCGTCATAATCAGGAACACGATCGACGCGATGAGCAGCGGGAACCAGCCGCCGTCAGCAATCTTGGCCAGGTTCGCGCCGAGAAACGCCACGTCGGGAATCAGGAAGGCCACGGTAACGAGCGATGCGAACGCGACGCTCCAGCCGAGAAGATCGCGCGCGACGACGTACGCGAGGATCGTGGTGATGATCATCGTCGTGCTCACCGCCAGCCCGTACGCGCCGGCGAGGTTGGTAGAACTGCGGAAACCGATCACCAGCGCGATCGTGCAGAACATCAGCGCCCAATTGACCGAAGGGATGTAGACCTGCCCGATCTCGGCGCGCGAGGTGTGGATGATTTCCATGCGCGGCAGATAGCCGAGTTGGATCGCTTGCCGCGTCAGCGAGAAGACGCCGGAGATGATGGCCTGCGATGCGATCACCGTCGCCATCGTGGCCAGGATCACCAGCGGATAGAGCGCCCATTTCGGCGCAAGCAGGTAGAACGGATTGTGCGCCGCGCCGGGATTGCGGATCAGCAGCGCGCCCTGCCCGAAGTAGTGGAGGACGAGCGACGGTCCGACGATGCTGAACCAGTCGACCTGGATCGGTTTTTCGCCGAAGTGCCCGAGGTCGGCGTACAGCGCTTCGCCGCCGGTGGTGACGAGGAAGACCGCACCGAGAACGAGGAATCCGTGCATGCCGTTGGCGATGAAAAATCGGACCGCGTGCATCGGATTCAGCGCCAGCAGCACCGACGGCTGCCAGAGAATGCCGCGGAGTCCCATCAGCGCCAGCGTCGAGAACCAGATCAACATGATCGGACCGAAAACCGCGCCCACGCCCGCCGTCCCGCGGCGTTGAAAGAAGAACAGCAGGATGAGGATGACGATCGTGAGCGGGATGACGTACGGTTTGAAGAACGGCGTGGCGATTTCGAGACCTTCGACGGCGCTGAGCACCGAGATCGCCGGCGTGATCATGCCGTCGCCGTACAGCAGCGCGGCGCCGAAGACGCCGAGGACGACGAGCGTCGATCGGACGGCGGCGCGCCGCGATTTGTCCATCCCGACGAGACCCATCAGCGCGAGGATCCCGCCCTCTCCTCGGTTGTCGAAGCGCAGCACGTAGATGTGGTACTTGATCATCACCACAATCACGAGCGACCAGAAGATCAGCGAGAGGACGCCGAGGACGTTCGGCCGCGTGAGCGCGACGGGATGCGCGCCGTAAAAACATTCGCGCATGGCGTACAGCGGGCTGGTGCCGATGTCGCCGTAGACGATGCCGAGCGCGAGCAGCGAAAGTGAAAAAAGGCGGCGGCCGGTTGGTTCTTCGCGTGTGTGATGTTCCGGACCCAGACCGTTCCCCCCGCACCGATCAACGCAACGATCGGCGCAATCGCGGAGTGTACGGTGCGCCGAATTGGCGGGCGCATTAAGAGTTGCTAAAGGCGGCAGGGCGGCGATGAGAGGGCGGTCATCTGGTCGAACGATGTCCCGCCGATCGTGCCTTTCCATCGCCAACTCAGTCCGTCATGCGATTCGAGCGCGACATCGATCGGCGTTTCCATTTCGACGGCTACCGGCGACTGCAGCGGAAGAAAAACGTGCTCCCAGTGCGAGCCGGGCGTTTCGTTCAACAGCTCGATTCCATCCGCGAGCGTGGCGCGGAACCAGCCAGCGAAGCCGTGAACGTTTCCGGCGCGCGTGGTGGTGAAGTGCGCGCGGCCGGCGATGTCGGCGCTGGCGATCGTTCTGAGGTCGACCGCGAGCACGCGTTCGGGCGGCGCGAGGAACGAGAGGCTGCCGACGTTTCCGATGAACACGATGTTCGACGCGAAAACAGCGAGCGGCGAGAAGTCGAATCCGTACGGCTTCCCGCTCCACCAGCGCACCCGCTGTTCGTAGATCGAAGCATCGTCGACCGGCACGAGATAGAGGTCGATGCTGCGCGGGATGATCACCGCATCCGCCGTCAGCAATCGGGCCCGCGCATCGAGGACGCTGCTGACGATCTGCTCATTCAATCCAAATGCGCCGAGTGTTTCGGTGACCAGGAGGTCCGCACGCTCGGGCAACTCGATGTTCGTCGAGCGATCGTGGATAACCTGAATCCGATCGGCAAAGCCGAGGTGCCGGCTCAGAAAGGACGCGAGATCGGCGCTATGCGTCGCATCGACCGCAAACACTCGCCGCGCTCCCGCTTCGCACGCGAAAAACGAAAGGATGCCTGAGCCCGTGCCAAGGTCGAGCACGACGCTATCGGGTGTGACGGAGCGGCGGATGGCCTCGCGGAACGCATTCGTGCGGACTGCATCCTGGAGAAGCCCGCGATGAACTTCAATCACGGAGCGAGATTAACAGGGTGACGGTTCACGCGGAGATCGCGGAGAAGCGGAAAGTCTGAGAGAAATCGCTCTCCGCTTCTCAGCGTGCTCCGATGAGGGCGGCGAAGAGGAGGGCGAGTGCAAGGCGGCGCATGAAACGGAGTATGCCATCACGCGGAGGCGCCGGGACGCGGAGGGGATTCGGGTTTCTCCGCGTCTTCGCGGCTCCGCGTGAAACCGATGAAGTTCGGCTCGGGATGAATTTCAACCCTACATGCGGAGCGCACGCCGTCCTGAATCATCCTCACCAGTTCCAGAACCTCGGCGGCCGAACCCCCACCGCGGTTGATCACTGCAAGCGTGTGTTTGGAGGAGAGGCCGACGTTGCCGTGCACGAATCCCTTGTGGAATCCGGAGTGTTCGATCAGCCAGGCGGCGGAGAGTTTGATCTGGTCGCCGGAGGGGAAGTGGGGGACGTTTTTTGTGCCGGCGCGGGCTAGGAGATCGTCGAATTGGGATGGCGTCACGACGGGGTTCATGAAGAAGGAGCCGTCGCTGCGGGTGTCGGGATCGGTGGGGTCGAGGACCATCCCTTTTCGTTTGCGGATGGCGATGACGGCTTCGCGTACGGCGCGCAGGTCGTGGAGATCGATGGCACGTTCGTCGAGATATGTTTGTAACTCGCGATAACGGATCGTGGCGGCGCCGCCGGGGCGGAGGCGGAACGTCACGCCGACGACTACGTAGCGATCCTTCGCGGCGCTTTTGAAAATGCTCTGGCGGTAGCCGAAGGCGCAGTCCCAGTTGGTCAGCGTGACAACGCGGCCGGTGTCGCGCTCGATCACTTCGACACGGATGATCGTTTCGCTTACGTCCTGGCCGTACGCGCCGACGTTCTGGATCGGCGTCGCGCCGGTGAGGCCGGGGATGCCGGAGAGGCATTCGATGCCCGCCCAGTTGCGCGCCACGGCGAACGAAACAAAGTCGTCCCACGTCTCCCCTGCCGCCACATACACATTCACGGCCTCGGCATCCTCATCGCGGACAGTGATACCGCGGAGGTCGATCTGCAGGACGACGCCGTCGAAGCCTTCATCGGCGATCAGGACGTTGCTGCCGCCGCCGAGGATGAAGAGCGGCTCGTTTTGGGTGGCGGTCCAGGCGAGCGCTTCGCGGATCTCGTCGACGGTTTCCGCGCGGATGAAAAACTTCGCCGGACCGCCGATGCCGAGGGTGGTGAAGGGGGCGAGCGGGACCTGCTGTTGCAGCCTGCGCGGCGCAACACTCTGCAACGACTCACTCATCGGCGTTGCATTGTGCAGCATCGCTGCCTGAGAATGCGGCGCATGTCAAACATCGCCGTCGCGGAAAAGCAGTGGTTCGGCCATCCCCGGGGACTGGCAACGTGCTTCTTCACCGAGATGTGGGAGCGCTTCAGCTACTACGGCATGCGCGCGCTGCTGATTCTCTACATGGTGGCGCCCGTCGACAAAGGCGGTCTGGCCTTCTCGACGGAAAAAGGCGCTTCGATCTACGGCTGGTACACGATGGGCGTGTACGCGATGTCGGTGCCGGGCGGATGGGTGGCCGACAAACTGTTAGGTCTCTACCGATCGGTCTTGCTGGGCGGAATCATCATCGCCGCCGGCCATTTCATGATGGCGTATCCGTCGCTTCCGACGTTTTACGCGGGACTGATCTCCATCGTGATCGGGACCGGACTGTTGAAGCCGAACGTCAGCGGCATCGTCGGAACGCTCTACTCGAAAGATGACGTGCGCCGCGACGCCGGCTTCTCCGTTTTCTACATGGGCATCAACCTCGGCGCGTTCATCGCGCCGCTGATCTGCGGACCGCTCGGCCAGCGCGTCAACTGGCACTACGGTTTCGGCGCGGCGGGCGTGGGGATGACGCTCGGCGTCATTCAGTACGTCCTCGGCAAGAAGCACATCGCGCCGGGACTGGCGCGTCACGCAAAGGATGAAGTGGACGAACGCGCCGCCGAGGCAGCGGCAGGAAAATCGAGCTCGTTTACGCCGCAGGAGTGGCGCCGCATCAGCGTGATCGGGATCCTCTTCTTCTTCTCGATGCTGTTCTGGGGCGCGTTCGAGCAGGCGGGATCGAGCTTGAACCTCTTCGCCGACCGGCTGACCCGGCTGAGCTTCCTGCAGTGGAACTTTCCGTCGACTCTCTTTCAGTCGGTGCAGCCACTCTTCGTGATCATTTTTTCGCCGATCTTTGCGTGGATCTGGCTGCGGATGGGAAAGCACGAACCGTCCAGCCCGACCAAATTCGGATTCGGACTCTTCTTCGTCGGGCTGAGCTTCCTGCTACTCGTTCCCGGCGCGGCGATCGCGCAACAGCAGGGCATCAAGGTCAGTCCGATGTGGCTGATCGGCGTTTACTTTCTACAGACGGTCGGCGAGTTGTGTCTGAGCCCGGTCGGTCTGTCGATGGTGACGAAGCTGGCGCCGCCGCGCATCGTCGGCCTGATGCTGGGCGTCTTCTTCCTGTCGATCTCGTTCGGCAACAAACTCGGCGGCTACTGCGCCGGCTTCTTCGACCGTCTGCCGCTACCGAAACTCTTCGGCGCGGTTGCGGGGACGACGCTGGCCGCGGCGTTCATCCTGTTCCTGCTGGTGAAGCCGATCCGCAAGTTGATGGGCGGCGTTCACTGACGATGGCCCTCGCACTTTGGCTTTAGGGAGGCGCGATCATCGTGACCCGTACACCGGCGCTGAACGGCAGTGCGCGGAACCCTTCAGAACGACGGTGTAGTATGCGCCGCAATTAAGGGAGAAACTTCATGCCGTACACCTATAAGGTAGTTCCCTTCATCGGTCGAAACCGCGGAGCCCTTTCAGCATCAGATGTGGCGCAGCAGCTTGAAACCGCGATCTGCCAGCACGCTTCGGATGGGTGGGAATTTGTGCAGCTATCGGATGTGAATATTGAGGTTCAGCCCGGATGCCTTGGTGGCTTGTTGGGTGCGAAGGTCGAGTATGCGCGAATTGACCAATTAATCTTCCGCAGTGATTTGGCCACCCACACGCTTAATCAAGCGAAAACCGCCGCGCAAGTTGTAACGCCACGGCCGGCGTCAAAAAGCACGCGGACATATGAACCCGAAGTTCTCCCAAATGGAAAGGTCCAGTGTTGGAATTGCGGCGAAAGCAATAGGCCAGAACAGAACAATTGCTGGGCCTGTTATTCCAAGCTGTACGAACTGGGATAGAACCCGTCACGCCGCCACACTACAAAGGGATGCGGCGTTGTTGTCTCCGCATTCATCGTACGTTCAACGCCCTGCCCACACCGGCTTGCGTTTTTCGGTGAAGGCGATCAGGCCTTCGTTTGCGTCGCTGGTGGCCATCAGTTCGTCGAGGTAGAGGCGCTCGACGTCGGCGAGGCGTTCGTTGAAGTCGGCGTTTTGCGTGAGGCGGAAGGCGCGTTTGGCGAAGCGGAGTGACGACGCGCTTTGTTTGTAGAGCCGCTGCAGCCATTCGTCCGCCCGCGCGTCGAAGTCCGCGATTGGAAAGATGGCGTTGATCAGGCCGAGGCGTTCGGCCGTGGCGGCGTCGATCGCGTCACCGGTGAGCAGAAGCTCGAGTCCTTTGCGCGGCGACGTCTGACGCGAGAGTTGATAGGCAGCGACCGGAGGAAAAACGCCGAGGTTGATTTCGGGCTGGCCGAACTTGGCGCGGTCGGAGGCGAGGACGAAGTCGCAGGCGAGGGCGAGCTCGCAGCCGCCGCCGAGCGCGGCGCCGCGGACGAGGGCGACGGTAACGACGTCGAGCTTCGCGAGCATGCGAAAGCAATCGTGGAAGTTCTCCAGCATCGTGGCGACGCGATCGCCGAGGTGATCCTGAACGCTGGCGCCGGCGGAGAAGGCTTTGTCGCCCTGCGCGTCGAGGATCAGCGCATGGCGGTCCGGCGCGACGCGAGCAATGGCGTCACGCAGCTCTTCGAGCATGGCGATGTCGAGGATGTTCAGCGGCGGATCGGCAAGCGTGATGCGGTAGGCGTTCGCGTCGGAGGTGAAGGTGATCTTGGGCATGGCGCGGATGATAACGGCTGTCATCCTGAGCCGCCGGAGCGGTTGAGGCGCTTTAGCGCCGACCCGCGGAGGACGGTCGAAGGACCCCTTCCTGCTAACCCGGTTGGGTGGTAACTCAGAACCGCGGCGATTCACAGGGCAAGCACTGAGGGGGTCCTTCGACCGTCCTGCGGCGGCTCAGGATGACAGGTCACTTCGTTGCGCGATGGCGCGGTTGCGCCGGCAGCGGCTTGGTGGACCAGATCTCGAGAGAGTAGTCGGTGAGGAAGTAGACCGTGCCCGACTGCGTCGCGACGAATCTTCCCGCGGCCGGCGAAGGGATCGATGGCGAGCCGGTCAGAAACTGTGGCGAGAACTGACGGCCGGTGAGCGCGACGCACGTCCCATCCGCGCGGAGATGCTGGTCGACGTAGGTGACGCCGCTGCTCGGATCGGTGAGGTAGGAACCGAGCTGCTCGCCGGTTTTCGAGAGGTCGGTGGGCGAATATGCGTAGAGTTTTTCGCCGATGACGTAGACGGTGTTGTTGGCGAAGGCGATGGCGCGCGGCGTCGTCACGCCTTCGGTAGCGTGGCTGACGAGCACCGAGGGATGAGCTGGATCGCTGATGTCGACGATGCGCACTTCGTTGGGAAGTTCGGTCAGGACGTAGGCGCGCGTGCCGCTGGTGACGACGTCGCGGACGCTGCCGGTCATGGTCGCGGTCTGCGCGAACGCGGATTTCGGATCGAAGACGATGGTCTTCCCTTCGCAGCCGCTGATCTGGCAGTTGATGGCGATCGACGCCCAGGCCGCGCCGCCGGCGGATGCGATCGATGGCGGCAGGTCGGAGGTCTGGCTGATCGTGGACGTAGCGAGCGGGTTTCCGTCGCGGCCGTACGAAGTCACCGTGAGGTTGTTCTGGATCGTGAAGACGTTCGTGTCACTCGCGGCGACGTCGACGATGAGCGGCGCGCGGATTCCGCCGGTGGATTGCATCGCATTCGTGAAGATGTCGACGTTGCGGCCGTCGAAGAAGTAGAGGCGCTGGCTGCCGGCCACGAGCTTCTTGTAGTAGGCGTTGCCGTTGGTGGCGAAAAGGAGCGACGGCATGCGCGTGGTCGCGGTCAGTTGCACGGTAGTGACGCCGTCTTCGGTGGCCAGATCGGCGATCGTGCTGTTTGCGGCGATGTGTACCGCGGCCGGCGCGGCCGGCAACGCGAACTGCTTCGTCAGCGTCCTGGTCTGCGTGTTCCAGACGATGAGCGAGGTGTCGGTCGCTTCCAGCAGCGTCGTTCCGGTGAAGGCGAGACTCAACGCGATGGCGCCGGTCGACTGCGGCAGCAGCGTCGTCGTTCCGCTGGCGAAATCGACGAGACTGACGCCGGTGAAGGTCGATACGGCCGCGATCGCGCCCGACAGCGCGACGCCACCGGTGGCGATGCCGGAGACGCTGATCGTGACCGGCGGTTTTGTGAAATCGCTCGAGGCGAAGTAGGACAGCGTGGTGATTTTGTCGTCGCCGCGCAGTTCGGCAAGCACGGACGCCGGGCCCGATCGCGCGATGAACGACGGCTGGATGGCGGTCAGCGAAATCTGTTGCGCGGTGGGTGTGATTGGCGAAAGGTCAGCGGTCCAGAGCGTGTTTCCGGCCGCTTCATTCAGAACGAAGTAGCCGGTGGTGCCCGAAAGAACCGCCGAGCCGATCGGCGCGCGCAGCGTTAGTGAGGAAACGAGCGTCGGCACCGCCGGCGTGAGCGCCCAGAGCGATGCTTTCGCGCCGGTGGTGGTCAGCAGGAAGTTGTTGCCGCCGTCGCGGACGACGTCGATGCTGCTGTCCCACGAACGCGCCTGCGTCAACGCGCCGCCGGACGACTGGTTGAATTCCGTGATGCCGCCGGACGCGCGGGAAACATAGAGCATCGTGCCCAGTGAAAAGACCGAGGTCGTGGCGCCGCCGGCGTAGCTGCGCAGCGGAAAGGGAGTGGTGAACGACGTCGTGTCGTAGGTGAGCAGGCCGAGGTCGCCGCCGGCGACGTAGAGCCGGTTCGCGGCGGTGGCGAGACGGCCGATCCGGTTCACGTTGCCACCCGTCGGATTGAGCTGCATGCGCCACAGCTCGACCGGCGCCGCGGCGGAGGAAAGATCGAAAGCGCGCAGCTGGCGGTCGGCGCCGGCGGCGAAAATCGCGCTGCTGTTGATCGCGGTGATGGCGGCGCCGCCGAACGAATCGGTGGCGGCTTTCGCGGCGTTGCCGCCACCGCTGTCGATGTTGGTGAAGATTTCGGTCTGCTGGCCGTCGGAAACGTACAGACGTCCTGCGTTGACGGCGACGGCATTCGCGCCTGCCAGCGAAGTCACCGTTCCGACGCCGTTCGGAATCGAGGGGATGGCGATGTTGAACGACTCGACCGATGAGTCGCCGTCCGCTGCGAAAAGGATGGCGTTGCTGAGCGCCAGCGACTGCACGCTGGCGCGGCTGGTGGCGAAGACCGCCGGCGTTTTCGATGGATTGGCGGGATCGAGCAGATCCCACTGCGTCAATCCGTTCGACGTGGCGGCGTAGAGATCGAGCGCGGTGAGGAGGAGATCGTTGATCGTGGCGCCGGCGTCGATGCCGCGCACGAGCTGCAGCGCGCGTCCGTTCCTGCGGACGACGAACAAGGTCGATCCGCTGCCGGCGTACGCGGTGCCGTTCGCAGCGCGCACGCTGCGCGTGATGCCCGGCAACGGCAAGGTCGCGATGAGCACGGGCGGATCGACGCTGCGGTCGTACAACGAAACACCGTACGAGGTTGCCGTCCAGAGGTCGTTGCCATCGATGGCGACGTCGAGATACGACGCGCGAAACGGCACGCTGGCAATCTGCGTCAGATTGCACTGCGGAAAGGCAACGGCAGGAATGAGAAGAAGTGAGACCGCGACCGCCACACGCCCGAACATTGAAGGAGAGTTTAACG
>JBAVBF010000111.1:0-3645 GCA_049586115.1 Thermoanaerobaculia bacterium
GTTCGTCGTACGCCAGAAGCCGATCGGATGATTCCACCCTGCTTCGAGGCGCAGCTCATTCGGAAGCTTGGCCGAATCGGGCGCGAGGAACGGGAAGTTCGAATTCTTCGCGCTGCGGTCGCCGACGATGGCGTACTCGCCACCGACCGTAAACTGGCTGGCCGTGTAGTGCAGGCCGACGCCGAAATCGGTCGACCCGGTGCCGATGCCGCTGTTCTTCTCGCCCGTCGCCAGATCGGCGAAGAGCGACACAGCGAAGCGAGAAGCCATCGAGGATCCGAAGCCCCACTTCGTGGCCAGGTGCAGAGGACCGAGTCCGCTGTCGGAGAACTTGCCCTGGTAGTAATAACCATTGATGAAGCCGTTCCGGTCGCCGCCGTGACCCGTGATCTTCTCGTACGGGAGCGATGCCGAAATCTCCCAGTTGTCGGTCACGCCGTATCCGACAGAACCTTCCAACTGGTAGAGGTCCCAGCCCATGTTCTTATGCGTGCGGGCTGACGGGATGTTGAACGGCGCCTTGGCCGCCTCAAGATCCCAGTTCTGGTAATACACGCCGAACGACCAATCGCCGCGGCGCAGCGTGTCGGCGGTGATGACGTTGAACAACCCGGTCTGGCCGGACGCGGTCGGCGCCACGAGCCTGGCCTGGTCGGTCATCGTGATCGTCGACAGCGACGATGTCGTCATGCCGGCGGTCGTATCCGTCTGCGCCAGCAGTGACGGGACGACTAAGAAACAAAGCAACGGAATCAGGGATCGAAATCTCAAACGCAAAATTACACCTCCTAAAGTTCGCACGGTCCGTCCGCGAGAGTGTACGTGGGCGGCGACCTACAAAACGTGTGCCAGAGACATGCGAATGTACAACGATAAAGGCTTCAACGGCTTGAGCTTACCATAACGTGAGTGTGCAAACCTCAGACTTGGGATCGTCACTTTGGTACGATGCCGCCATGCGAATCCGTCCCCTTGCGCTCTTTTTCGCGGTAATTCTTGCAGCCGCCGCAGCGTTCGCGCAGGAACCGCCCGCCCCCTCCACCCCCACTTCGCCGGCGCCTCCCGTTCCAACCACTCCGCCTCAGGCCACGCCGCCGCTTTCGCCCGTAGCCGCCAGCGGATACGACCGCCGCGACTCCCTCCCCAACATCTACCTCGCGGACGGCAGGGCCAGCATCCGGCTCCGCAAACTGATCAAGAACGTGCTCTTCGAAAGCCAGATTGACTACAAGTTCGTCACCGGCGACATCAGCACCTTCCTTCGCTACAAGTACTACGCGCAGGACTTCACCTACAAAGTCGCCGTCTTCGACACCATCTCCTTCGGGGCCATCGGCAGCCATACTGATGAATTCGAACGGGTTCGCGGCGGCCTGCTGCTCTTCGAAGTGCCGCGCGATTACAACCACCGCTACTTCACGCTGCTCCAGGACGACCGCCTCACCTTCGGCGACACCACGCGCGTCGATAACCGCAAGAACAACATCTACACGAAGCTTGGCTACCAGTACGGCACCGAGTTCGACGACCAGCTCAATGCCATCGTCGGCGAATCGCGCGGCCGGCTGATTCCGGTGCTTACCGCCTTCCGCGAGCTCGGCCCGCAGAAATTCAGCTACGCCGCCGCCATCACGCAAGCAGGAAAAATCTCCACCGGCGATTACAAGTACACGAAGTTCGAAGTGGAAGGTCTGCGCCGCTGGGACATCACGCCGACCTCGTTCGTCGTCACCCGCGCGCATGTCGGCGTGTTCCCGGTCAAGGATTTTCTCTGCAAGGACACACCGCAGACACCGCCGGCGGAGTGCTACTCGATCCCCGGCTACGAGCTTTTCAACCTCGCCGGACGCGATGCCCTGCGCTCGCTATCGTCAACAAATGACGTCTCCGTCGGCACGAACGAGCTCCATCTGACGAACGAGTATTTCATCCCTGTTTTCCGCAATCGCGATTTCCGCGTCGGCGCCGCGCACTTCAACACCGCTTACGCAATCGTGTACGCGGGTGCCGGCAACGCCGGGTTCGCATATCGCGACCTCGCTCGCACCCGCGATTTTGCTATCGACGCCGGCCTCGGCACGGAGACCGCGCTGACGATCCGCGACTTCGAGGTGCTCCTCAGCGTGCTCTTCGCTCACACCATCAAAGCGCCGGACGCGCGCAAGAGCAACAAGATCCAGTTCTCGATCCACACCGTGAGGTAGGCCTACCTCTGCAGTGACGCCTGCACCGAACGGACGCCGTCCACCGTCTTCACGAGATTGACGGCCATATCCTTCTGCAGCTCGCTGTAAACCTTGCCGGTCAGACGGACGACGCCGTTCTCCGAGTCGACGGCGATCTGCGTCCCATCGAGTCCGCGGTGGACCGACAGCTCGCGTTCGACGGCGCGTTCGATACGCTCATCGTCGGGAGCCTGAGTGACCTGAATGAGATTCGCGACGCGCGCGTACCCGAGGGATTGCGCGACGGTTGCGGCCTGCTCGGCGGCGGAGTGGTCGGCCGTCCGGCCGCGAAGAACGACGATGCCACCCACCTCGGTCGCGCGAAGGCCGTCGACAGTCACCCCCGCGGTCACGAGTTGCGGCGTGAGGTCATGCGTGGACGGCTGCACTGCGAACGCCGGGATCGCGGCAAGTGAGAATGCGATCATGGCGGCTGCTGCGCGGCTCTTCAGGTTATTTGCTCTCATGAGCCAAAGAAAAGCATCCGTCGTGCCAGGCGATTACTGCTGATTCATCAATACTTTAAGCAGCCAGGCCGCGAAGCGTTACCACTGCCGGCTCGTCGCTGGCTGAGCCGCGCTCGTGATGCAGTTCCACCTGCCAGATCAGCAGGAGAAGCAGCCCGATCAGCGCGATCATGGCAAGCAGAGCAGTAATCCGTCGAAGCACGTCCATGGCAGTGGCAATGTGTGTGCCCGGCATCCTACCTCAGACCTCGAAGACGATCTTGCCGAACGCTTCGCGCGCCTCCAGGATCCGATGCCCCTCGGCCACTTGCGAGAGCGGCAAAACGCGATCGACGACGGGATGAAGCCTGCCCGCCTCCACGAATTTCATGAGGTCGTGCAGCTCGGCGAGGCTGCCCATCGTGGAGCCGAGGATCGACAGCAGCTTGAAGAAGACCAGTCGAAGGTTGATGTTCACCTCGCCGCCGGATGTCGATCCGCACGTCACCAGCCGCCCGCCTTTCGCCAGCGTGCGCAGCGAACGCTCAAATGTCTCGCCGCCCACGTGCTCGAAGATGACATCGACGCCGCGTTTGGAGGTAAGCCGCCGCACGTCATCGGCGAAATCGACCTCCGTGTAGACGATGGTCTCGTCCGCACCAAGCGCTTTCGCGCGCGCTGCTTTTGCGGCCGAGCCGGCGGTTGCGTAAACCGTCGCTCCCCACAACTTCGCGATCTGAATCGCGGCACTGCCGACACCCGATCCGCCCGCCTGCACCAGCACCGTCTCGCCCGGCCGCAGTTGCGCGCGCGCCACGAGCATGTGCCACGCCGTCAGCATGTCCAGCGGCACGGCCGCCGCCTCGGCAAACGAAAGTGCCGCCGGCTTGCGAATCAGATTACGAATGGGAACAGCAATTTTCTCCGACGCCCCGCCGCTGACGGTCTCGCCGAAGATGCCGAAGTTGCGGCAA
>JBAVBF010000112.1:0-15567 GCA_049586115.1 Thermoanaerobaculia bacterium
GCCGGAGGACGGTCGAAGGACCTCCTCCCTGATAACCGGCGTGGGCGGCGTCTGCGAACGAGGCAAGCATCAGGGGGTCCTTCGACCGTCCTTCGGCGGCTCAGGATGACACCGCATCACGGCAAAAGCCTCGCAACGATCTCCTGCAGTTTCCTTCCGTCCACCCGCCCTTTGTATTTTGCGGATGCTTCCTTCATCACCTTGCCCATGTCCTTTTTCGACTGTGCGCCGGTGGAGGCGACGATCTCGCGGATGCCGGCTTCGATCTCGTCGTCGGTCAGGTCGGCGGGGAGCCAGGTCTTGAGCAGTTCCATCTCGCTTTGCTCTTTCGCGGCGAGCTCGGGGCGGTTGCCTTTCGTGTATTGCTCGATCGAATCGAGACGCTGCTTGACCGCCTTGCGGATCACGGTCAGCGCTTCTTCATCGCTCAGCTCGTGGCCGACTTCGATCTGCTGGTACTTGAACGCCGACTGCAGCATGCGCAGCGTCGAAAGGCGCTCGGCGTCGCGCGCTTTCATCGCGGCGGTGAGCTCGGCGCGGATTTTCTCTGTCAGTTCGCCCATGGTTGCGCTACTCCTCGGCGCATTCTATTCTCGCCGCCCATGGCGCTCGACGTTGCCGCACTCCTCCGCGAAACGGGCGCGCTGCTCAGCGGCCACTTCCGGTTGTCGTCCGGACTGCACAGTCCCGGCTACGTGCAGTGCGCGCTATTGCTCGAACATCCACGCAACGCGAAGGCGATCGGGATCGCGCTCGCGGAAAACGTGCGGACGATGCAGCCGTCGAAAATCGTCGCGCCGGCGTTGGGCGGTGTGATCATCGGCTACACCGTGGCCGAGGCGCTCGATGTGCCGTCGATCTTCACGGAGCGGAAGGAAGGAGCGATGACGCTCCGCCGCGGGTTCCGGATCGCTGAGGGCGAACCGGTAGTCATCGTGGAGGATGTGGTGACGACGGGGAAGTCGACTCGCGAGACAGCCGCTGTCGTCGAAGGACTCGGAGGAGTTGTGGCCGGCTTCGCATCGATTTTGAATCGGAGCGGAATGTCGAATCCGTTCGGGCCGCCGTACGCTTCGTTGCTGGCGTTGAATCTCGATACGTACGATGAAGCAGCCTGTCCTCTCTGCGCCTCGGGTGTCGCGATCGATTCACCGGGGTCGCGATATTCGAAGTAGTTTTTCACGCGATAAACTCAAACTGTGGCTATCGAACTCATCGCAATCCGCGGCAACGAAGCCGAGTTGAACATCGACGGCCGCACGCACTTCGTCCCATTCATCAACACCGGCAACGAGATCCACTTCGCGTATGACGGAGAGATCTGGATCGTCGAGACCGCGGAGAAATCGCGCTCGCGTGCACGGCATCGCGATCATTCGATGAGCGCGCCGATGCCCGGCGTCGTGTTGAAGATTCTTGTGAGCATTGGCGATGACGTCGCGAAAGGCGCGCCGCTGCTCATCCTCGAAGCGATGAAGATGGAGCATCAGATTTCCGCACCGCGCGACGGCATAGTTGCGTCCATCAATTGCAAGGAAGGCGAGATGGTGCAACCCGGTTTGGACCTCGTGACACTCGCATGAAGATCACCATCGATCACGTCCATGTCGTCGAAGTCGGCCCGCGCGACGGGCTGCAGAACGAGAAAGTCGTCATCCCCACCGAGGCCAAGATCGACTACATCACCGCGCTCGCGGATGCCGGGCTGACTACCATCGAGGCGGGCGCGTTCGTCAGTCCGAAGTGGGTGCCGCAGATGGCCGACACCGCGGAGGTCTATCGCAACATTCCGAAAGACCCGGGCGTCGACTATCCGGTGCTCGTACCGAACATGAAAGGTCTCGATCGCGCCATCGAGACGGGCGTGAAATCGATCTCCATCTTCACCGCCGCGTCGGACACGTTCAACAAACGCAACATCAACATGTCCATCGACGAATCGTTCGCGAACTACGCGCCGGTCGCGGCGCGTGCGCGTGCCGAGGGGATGAACGTGCGCGGATATGTCTCGACCGCGTTCGGCTGTCCGTACGAAGGCGACGTTGCACCCGAGAAGGTTCTCGAAGTTTCCGCGCGCCTTCTCGACCTCGGATGCTACGAAGTCTCCGTCGGCGACACGATCGGCGTCGGCACGCCGGTCCAGGTTCAGGGCGTGATCGGAATGCTGTTGCAGGTGATTCCGGCCTCGAAACTGGCCATGCACTTTCACGACACGCGCGGCACGGCGCTGGCGAACACGCTCGCGGCATTGGAAATGGGAATCGCCACGTTCGACGCATCGTCCGGAGGCCTCGGCGGATGCCCATACGCGCCGGGCGCCAGCGGCAATATGGCCACGGAGGACCTCGTCTACATGCTCGAAAAGATGGGCATCGACACCGCGGTCGACTTGAACCTGCTCGTCGCTGCATCGCAGATCATCGCGCCGTATCTCGATCATCCGCTGCCGGGACGGTACCTGCAGGCGGCCACGCGCGCGGCGGCGCCGGTTGCGTCGTCGACGGCGACAGTACAATGAGCCGTGGCTGATTCCGCACGCTTCGAAGACGGCTGGTACATCGTTCCGTGGCAGGTCATCTTTCGCGACGTCGACGCGTTCGGCCACGTCAACAACGCCGTCTACCTCACGTACTTCGAGTGGGCGCGCGCGCAGCTGTGGTTCGCGCTCACCGGCGCCGCGGGACTGCCGACCGACATCGGATTCATCGTCGCGCACGCCGAGGTCGACTTCCGATTGCAGATCGGGATGGAGCCGATCGACATCTGCATCCGCATCTCCGAAATGCGCGGCACGTCCTTCGACACGGTCTATGAAATCCGCAAACGCAATGGCAAGGTGGCGGCGACCGGGAAGGTGGTGGTCGTCCTCTTCGACTGGAAGGCGCAGACGAAGATGCCGATCAGCGACGAGCTGCGGCAGAAGGTGCACGCGTTTCAGCAGGAGACGCCGAAATCCATTTGATACACTCCCGGCCTCAATTCACGGCCGCGGCGGAGCTTCCTCGTGATCACCGGGTTCAATACGGACATCAAGCACAACGAGAAGGTCTACCACATCCAGACCGAGGACAAGGGACTCCAGAACCCGTACATCGAGTCGCTTGTCTACGTTGGCGGTGAGATTCTCGCGTCGAAGAAAACGTCGTACGCGGAGCAGGCCGGCGCGGGCGTGGATGAGAAGTGGATCGGCAGTCTGATGGAGCAGCAGCATCGGACGATGATCGCGGCCATCAAGCGCGGACGCTTCGACGTCGTGGCCGACGTCACGAAATCGACGCCGCGTCCGACCCTGGCAACATCGACGTCGGTGCCGGTGCCGGCCCGCGTCGAATCGCCGCCGCCGCTGGCAATCGACGAAGAGCGGACGCTCGATCAGGTCATCATCGACTATCTCGCCTCCGAGGCCGAGAGCGAACATCTCGAGCTGTCGCTGATCCAGGGCATGGAGTTCTACTCCGGCGTTTCGGTTGAGTTCCGCGTGGCGGCGAAGAAAAGTCTTTCGCAGGCTCCGATCGCCGGTGCGGCGATCGAGGTCAAGGTGATCTCCACCGTCGAGCCGCCGCGAGTGATCTTCCGCAGCAAGACCGGCACGGACGGCACGACCGTCGTCCGCTGCACGATTCCGCAGTTCGCCGAAGGCACCGCGGCCATCATCATTTCCGCATCGAGCCCGATCGGTAATGATGAGGTGAAGCAGTTGGTGAAGAGGAAAAGATAGCTCTTAGCTCGTAGCTGTTAGCTCTTAGGAGCACCGGCTCCGCGCGACACGCGACGCCCGGATCTCCTAACAGCAAAGAGCTAACAGCTAAGAGCTGGTCTCCTTCCTGCAAAAGCACCAAATCCCGCAATGCCTCGGCATCGTTTTACTCGAGCTCTGACCCTCATCGCCGCACTCGTAGCGGTGACGTATCTCCTCATCAGCCTCTATCTGCCTTCGTCGCGATGGCTCATTTTCGGCGTCGACAAACACACCGGCGTCGTCCGCGTCGTGCAGAACACGGTCACGTTTCTGCCGCCGCATCAGTTTTTCCGGCTGAAGTTCGAGCGCCGCGAAGGATCGGCGCAGCGCGACGGCATCATCCGCATCACGTCGAAGGAAGGCGTGCCGGTCACGGTTTACTACCGGCTGCGCTTCGACATTTCCGGCGACCGGCTGCCGGACGCGCCGCGAATGGTCGACGAGGGATGGAACGGCTGGATCCGGGCGCGCGTCGCCGAGGCCGTGTCGGCGGTGACGCAGCAGATCCCGATCGAGGATCTGCTCTCGCCGAACTCGCAATTCAACTCGCAGCGCGATCCCTTGCGAAAGACGGTAGCGAATCACCTCGCGCGCAGCGGACTGAAAGTCACCGCATTCGAAGTAGCGCGATTCGAAGCTGACAAAGAGGCGCTCCTCCGCGTCAAACGCGCCGAGCTTCGGCGCGACGCGCGCAGCTCGCCATCGCGCGTGGCCGTCTTCGCCATCGACGGCGCCGACTGGGAGCTCCTCCACGAGCTCGCCGACGACGGCCGCATTCCGAACATCAAAGCGCTGGCCAGCGGCGGTACGACCGGCTCGCTGCAGACGATCCAGCCGACGGTGTCGCCCATGGTCTGGACCACCGTCGCCACCGGCCTCACCCCCGACCGGCACGGCGTCATCGATTTCATGGACGCTGCGCATCACACCCCCATCGATTCCTACGCGCGCCGCGTTCCCGCCATCTGGGACATCGCCGACGCATTCGGGCGGACGGCTCTCATCACCGGCTGGTGGACGTCGTGGCCGCCCACCGCGCCGAACAGCATCTTTTACGACATGCCGGTCGACCAGTCAGCGACCGCGGTTTATCCCGCCGAGCTGACCGATCGCGTCACCGCGCTCGCCGTCCCGCCGGAGACGGTCGGCTATCCGCAGGTGCGGCGCTTCCTGAACATCTCGCCGGAAGAGTGGGACGCATCGATCAACGCGAACAATCCCGCCGATCCGGTGCTGATCTTCCGCCGCATCCTGGCGAAGAGCTGGAACGACCATCGCGTCGCCATCAATCTCTACAACGATCAGCGGCAGCACGGGCAGGACCCGATGCTGATGATGATCTCGTACGAAGGCACCGACGCCGTCAATCACCTCTTCGCGCCGTTTCATCCGCCGTATCGCGAAGGGATCAGCGAACAGAACTACCGCAAATACTGGCCGGCCGTCGCGAATTACTACGCCGAAGTCGATCGGCTCATCGGCGAGTGGATGGGAGTGCTGCCGCGCGACACCACCGTCATGATCGTCTCGTCGTACGGCTTCCGGTGGGGCAAGAACCGGCCGCGGACCATGCCCAACGGCGGCGCGGCGCTTTCCGATCACCGCAACCCCGGCGTTTTCATCGCCTACGGTCCGCACGTGGCGCCGAATCGCGCGGCGCATGCAATGTCTGTCTACGACGTCACGCCGACGATTCTCTCGCTCCTCGGCTTGCCGCCGTCGGTGGAGATGCCCGGCCACGCCGCCGATTGGGCCTTCCGCGACATCACGCCGATCACCTCGGTCCGCGTGGTGAGCTATGGAGAGTTCGTCAGCAGCAAGCCGGCTGTCGCGACGGCGCGCGTCGCCGCTCCCGCGTATGCGCAGGAGCTCCAGGCCATCGGTCATCTCAACGATCCGTCGCGCAATCTCACGCCCGTGCTCGAGGATGAAGATCAAACGCGGCATGCGGCCGCGCCGCTGTCGCCGGAACGTCTCGGCCAGTACGCGTACTACAACAACCTCGGCATCGAGCTTCGGTCGAAGGGCAAGATGAGCGATGCCGTCGATGCGTTCGACCGCGCCATCGATATCAATCCAACGAGTCCGGTCCCGCATCTGAACGAAGCCATGACGATGTTCGATCGCCAGCAGTACACCGCCGCCGACGATCAATTCCTGAAAGCCGCGGCCCTCGGCCTTCCTAACGCCGAGAAGTACTTCATCGACTTCGCGGCGCTCTACCGCGAGCGCAACATGAACTCGCGCACGATCGCGCTGCTGTATCAGGGTCGCAAACTCTTCCCGCAGTCCTACCTGATCGGCGCGAACCTCGGCTCCGCCCTCGTGGCCGCCGAGCGTTACACCGAAGGCGTCCCCGAGCTCGTTCGCGCCCTCGGCCTGCAACCGTCATCGACGCTCGCACTCAACAACCTCGGCCTCTTCTACGCGAAACAAAACGACTACGGCCGCGCCCTCGATTACTGGAACCGCTCGCTCTCGATCGAACCGCACCAACCGCAAATCCGGGACGCCGCCGTGGCGGCAAGATCGCGTTTGTAAGCATCAACCACGGTTTTCTCCGCGTCCCCGCGCCTCCGCGTGACTACATCGCCTCGAACAACTTCAAAATCCGTTTGTACTCGTCCGCCCAACTGGTCGGCTCGACGAATCCGTGGTTCTCAACCGGATACGGCGCGATCTCCCAATCCGTTTTTCGCAACTCGATCAGACGCTGCACGAGCCGGACGCTGTCCTGGAAATGAACGTTCGTATCGACCATGCCGTGGCAGATCAGCAAGTGTCCTTTCAATCCCTGCGCGAAGTAGATCGGCGACGACTTCCGATACGCCTCCGGATCGTTCTGCGGGACGTTGAGGATGTTCGACGTGTAGCCGTGGTTGTACGCCGCCCAATCGGTGACCGGACGCAGCGCGGCGCCGGCGGCGAAAACATCGGGCGTCGTGAACATCGCCATCAACGTGATGAAGCCGCCGTAGCTGCCGCCGTAGACGCCGATTCGTTTCGGATCGACGCCGTACGTTTTCACCAGCCATCGCGCCGCGTCGACGTTGTCTTCGAGGTCCTTCCCGCCCATGTGCCGGTAGATCGCCGTGCGCCAATCCCGCCCGTAGCCGCGCGAGCCTCGGTAATCGATGTCGAGTACGAGGTAACCCTTCGCCATCAGCAGGTGATGGAACATGTACTCGTGCGCGTAGCTCGACCAGAAGCGGTTGACGTTCTGCAGATAACCGGCGCCGTGCACGAAGATGACGGCGTGCCCGCCCTTCCAATTCGCCGGCTTGTAGATGCGCGCCGGAACCTCGACGCCGTCGCGCGCGGGCACGCGCACGATGGGAACATCGAGCCACTGATAATTCGCAAACTCGGGTGCGGGCGACGTCGTGACGCGCTTGCCGCTGACGTACAACTCCGGCGGCTTATTCGTGTACGAGTAGACGTTCGCAACCGCGGCGCCGTCGGGCGAAACGACCGCCTCGTTGTCGCCATCCATCGAAGTCAACTTCGTCGACGCACCGCCGGCGACCGGCATCCGATACAGGTGCCTGACAAACGGACTCTCCTCGCTGGTCGTGAGATGAAACGACTTTTTGTCGTCCGAGAGGACCACGGAATCAACTTCCCACTTGCCGCTGGTGAGCTGCTTCGGCGCGCCGCCGCTGACCGGCACCTCGTACAAGTGCATGAAACCAGTGCCCTCGGACAAGTAGTAGATGGTGTCGTTGTTGGCCCAGCCGAACGACTGCGCGTCGGCGAAACGAAGCCACGCGTCGTCGTGCATCGTGACGATCGTGCGGCCTTTGCCAGTGGCCGGATCGAAGTCCATGATCCACGCGTCTTTGTTGTCGGATGACCGCACCACCACGAACGCGTGCTTGCCATCCGCCGACCAGACCGGCGCGCGCAGGTTGACCTCGCGCTCCTTCGGCTCTGTGCTCTTTTCGGTTTTCTGTTCGCTTGCCTTCCCCTGCTCCTCGGCCGCGGCGCTGCTGACAGCCTTCTGCGGTTCGGCCGCGGGCAATGGTTTCAGCCCATGATCGAACCACTTCACCTCGCCAGTCGTTGCGCTGACGACCGCAAGGCGTGACGGCGGCAGCGCATCGCCAACCTTCTCCCGGCCCGGAATCGTGTCGGTGTAGACCGCTTCGGTGATGTAGTTCGGAACGATGGTCTTCTTAGCTTTGTCCGACTCGTTGTTGATGACCAGGACGATCGTCTTCCCATCCGGCGAGAGCCGCGCGTTGACGACGGTCTGCTTCTTATCGAGTTTGAACGGCTTGATCGGATGCTCACGCTTCCGCTTCGCCTCGTCTTCCTCGCGCTTCTTCGCTTTGCGATCGACGATGTCGAGCAGCTTCCGCTCCTCGGCTTTGATGTACTCCTGGCTGGCGGTGCCCTTTTTCGCGGCGTCGTCCCACATCGTGACGTTCGGACCTTTGTCATCCGGCCCGACGATGTTCGTGAGCTGCGTAATCGATCCGTTCGCGAGATCGATGGCGAAGACGTTGTTGGCGCGGACGAACGTCACGCGCGTCTCATCGAACGTGAACTGCGGCGACGACTCGACGTCGTTCGTCTGTGTCAGCGCGCGGCGTTTGCCGGCCGCCGAATCCCACAAATAAACGTCCGCATCATCAAGGTAGACGCCGCGATGTTTGTCGCGCGTCCATTGCGCATTCGCCGGCGGCGCGTCCTTCTTCTCGTCATCGCTCAGTTTTCGCAAACCGCTTCCGTCGCGATTGACGACGTACGTGTCGCGATCGTGCTCCAGCGTGTCGCTGTAAAGCTTCCACGAAAAGTAGACGTGCTGCCCGTCGGGCGACCAGCGCACGTCGTCGGGCGTCCAGCCGTAAAGACCGGGCCCGCGCATGATGTTGTCGATGGAAAGATCGAATTGCTGCGCGGCTGCAGCAAACGCAACGACGGCAAAAAGAAGAGCGATCGCGATCCGTTTCATGCCGCGTATCGTAAAGGGGATTGCGTCCTTCCTGTCATCCTGAGCGCCGGAGCTGCGTAGCAGCGCAGGACGGTCGAAGGACCTCCCGACTGGAACCCGGGTCGCGCGGCGGTTACTAGTCGGGAGGTCCTTCGACCGTCCTCCGCTTCGCTTCGGCGGGTCAGGATGACATGGTGGTACCAATCACCACCGGCAACTCCAGCGCTACCGCCGCCGCATTGATCACCGACGCGATCCGCACGGTATCGACGACCTGATCCTCGGTCAGACCACCCTCGATTACAGCCGCTTCGTGCGAGCGGATGCACATTTCGCATCCGTTGATGGCACTGACGGCGAGGCAGAAAAGCTCGAAGTCGATCTTGTTCGTGGCCGGCTTGGCGATGCGCTGCATGCGCAGCCGGGCCGGCTTTGTTTCATACGACGGCTTGCCGATCATGTGGCGGAATCTGTAGTAGACGTTGTTCATCGCCATCAGCGACGCGGCCGCGAGCGCGTCGTCGATGACCGCGTCGCCGGCCTCATCGCGACCATCGGCGAGCATCGCGTCGAGCAGCTCAGGGTTACGGGCAGCGGCCGCCGAAGCGACCGCCACCCCCCACCGCTGCGCCGCGGTGAGCGTGACGGACTGCATCACGCTCTGCAGATTCAGTTTCGTATCGCGCGCGTTTTCAGGCAGACGCGCGCGTAACGCTTCGACGGCGCTCATTTGCTTACGCCGCTCCCAGCGTTTCCTGACCCGGGCGCCAGTTGCACGGACAGAGCTCGTCGCTCTGCAGCGCGTCGAGCGCGCGGATCACTTCGTCGACGTTGCGGCCGACCGAAAGATCATTCGCATTCACCCAGCGGATGATTCCGTCCGGATCGACGATGTAGGTCACGCGGATCGCCGCGCCGGCCTGCGGATGAAGAATGCCGAGCTGCATCGCGAACGCCGGCGTGATATAGACCAGCGGCGTCTTCACATCCTTCAGATCGGGATGCGAAACGCGCCACGCGAGGTGCGAGTGTTCGTTGTCGGTGCTGCCGCCGAGGACGACGGCATCACGGTCAGCGAAATCGCCGCCCTTCTTGCCGAACTCCACGATCTCGGTCGGGCAGATGAACGTGAAATCCTTCGGATAGGCATAGAACACGAGCCACTTTCCAGCGTTGTCCTTCGTGCTGATGGTCGTGAACTCCTTTCCCTTCTCCGTCCCGACGGACGCTTTCAGTTTGTACTCCGGAAATTTGTCTCCAACAGTAAGCATGGGCATGTTGCGTTTACTCTCCTTCTTTGATTTACAAAATCAGGACTTGCGCCGGGCGCTCTTCCGCGCCCCGCGCATGACCACCTGGTAATCGTGAATCTCGAATCCCTTCAGCGTTTCGATGTTGCAGACCTGAACCTTGTCCCACGGGATGTCGTGAATCGCGCCGCTCTCATCGACGAGGTGATGGTGCCGCTCGACGTTCGGATCGAACACCACGCTGTCCTCGGCCAGCGTCAGCGCGCGCAGCAACCCTTTCTCGACGAACAGATTCAGCGTGTTGTAAACGGTCGCGCGCGAAATGTACGGCACGCGCGCCTTGACGCGAGTCCAGACGACGTCCGCCGAGGGATGCTCGATCGTCTTGAGCACGTAATCCGCCACGGCCAGGCGCTGGGCCGAAGGCTGAATTCCGTGTTCCTGAAGAATGGCTACGCTGTCGCGCATGAGCCGTTAGACTAAGTCTAAATGTGGATGATGTCAAGAGCTGATTGGAGGTACACTTCCGCCATGCGCACCGCACAGGTCAGCGAATTGAAGGATCGGCTGGACGAGGTCATCGAAGCTGTGAAGAACGGCGAGACCGTGGAGATTCAGGAGGGATACCGAACCTTGGCTTCGCTGGTCCCAAAGATTCCGCCTCCCGAGCCTGAGCCATTCCCCGACGACTTCTTTACTCGCCCACTTCCCACAGCAAAAGCCAGCGTGCTGGAACAACTTCTCGAAGATCGCCGGACCGGACGTTGAGATTCTGGGATTCGTCGCCGCTCATCGTTAACGAACCGACGACGTTCGCGATGCGGAGACTTTTGATGGGCGATCGTCACATCATTGCCTCTTGGTTGACTCCGGTGGAAATCACCAGCGCGCTCTGGAGGCGCCGGCATCATGATGATCTGGACGCTGCGTCGTACCACGAAGCCGATGCGTATTTGCACAGATCTCGAAGCGATGGACAGCGATGCCCCACAGCCGAGGTTTCTGACCGTGCAATCGATCTACTCAGCAGGCATCCGCTTCGTGCTGCGGATTCCGTTCAACTCGCGAGTGCTATGTTTGCGAGAGACCGCTTCGGTCCGCTGCCTTTTGTAACTCTGGATCTGGATCTCGCCGCGGCCGCACGCGCCGAGGGCTTTACGGTCCTGCCTTAGAGCTACGTACCTGCCTCCATGAACATATCCTCGAGATCGATCTTCTCGATGTCTCCGTCGTCGACGACGGCGCGGACGACGGTGCCGTCGCGTTTGAGGGTGATGATGGTCGGGTCGGGGGTTTCACCGACTTCCTGGCGGAGCGACGGGGTGATGGCGGCGTCGGTGGTCACCTGGACGGCGCAGCGCGGGATCGGCCCGAATGTCTCGCGGCCGCTGATTTCGCCGGCGAGTTCGGCCAGCTCCGTGGCGCGGCGGCTGGAGCCGACGATGAGCATTCGGACCTGATCGGTGGCGAGCACCTGATCGAGAGACTTATCCCGTGGGACGATGACGGGAGCGGGCATGGGCGCTAACCCTCCTTCGGGGTGCAAGAGTACACAAGAGGCCGTTCGACTGCGTCGGAATTACGCGACCGCCTGCCGCAGCATGTCGGTGGAGATTCCTGGCGATTTCAGATTCCCAATGAGTGTCAGCGAAAGCGAGTCTGGATCCACGATCGTGCCGGCTACATGTGAAATGTCTTCGAGCGTAACGGCATCGATGGCCGCGATGATTTCGTCCGGGGAAAACTGGCGGCCGAAGTAGTACTCCTGCCGGGCCAGGCCGGACATCCGGCTGACCGTCGATTCGAGCGATAACAGGATTGATCCTTTGAGGTGCAGCTTGGCCGAGCTCAGCTCTTCGTCGGTCGCGCCGCCGCTCTTGATCAGCCGCATTTCGGCCAAGGTCATATCGAGGACGCGCTTGAGATTCTTCGGCGCGCACGCAGCGTAAATGGCCTCGTAGCCGCCGTTGACGTATCCGTTGTGGTACGACATCACCGTGTAGACGAGGCCTTCCTTTTCGCGAATTTTCTGGAAGAGCCGCGACGACATGCCGCCGCCGAGGATGGCGTTGAAGAGCGCCGCGGCGTAGCGTTCGTCACCCTGCTGCGGAAAACCGCGGGAGCCGAGGCAGAGGTGGACCTGCTCCAGCTCGCGCTTCTCGCGCAGGATGACGTGCTGGGACGGCGTCGGTGCCGTCCATGTTTGCTGAATCGGCGGCTTGGTGTCGTTCGCAAACGTCTTCTCGAGAAACGGGAGGATCTCCTCCGGGCGCACGTTTCCGGACGCGCAGAAGATCATGTTCGAGGGATGGAAGGTCTCGTCGTAGTGCGCGAGGATCTGCTTTTGTCCGAGACGGTTCACAGTCTCCTCGGTGCCGAGAATCGGCCGGCCGAGCGGGTGATCCGGCCAGAAGGCGGTGACGAAGATTTCGTGGACGAGATCGTCCGGCGTGTCTTCGACCATCTTGATTTCTTCGAGGATGACGCCGCGCTCGACTTCGAGATCGTCGTCCGTGAAACGCGGCGCGATGACAATGTCGGTGAGCAGGCTGAGCGCGATCTGCACCTGTTCGTCGAGAACATGACAGTAGAACGAGGTGTACTCCTTGCCGGTGAAGGCATCGACGTCACCGCCGAGGATGTCGATGACTTTGGCGATGTCGCTGGTCGAACGGGTGGCCGTCCCCTTGAAGACGAGGTGCTCGAGGAAGTGCGAGGAACCGCTGTGCTCTTCCGATTCGACGGCCGAGCCGCTGCGCAGGTAGTAACCGAGCGCCACGGAGCGAACATACGGAAGAGTCTCGATCAGGATCGTCAGCCCCGAGGGGAGGACGCAGCGACTGACGTTTTGCAGGTTGGATGACATTCGAACCGGGATTGTAGTTGCCGGAGCTGAAAACTGCGCGGGCTCGCGGTGGTCGCGCCGCCTTCTAGGGGCGGCCGGTGAAGACGGTGTTGGCTGCCTGGAGCCGGGCGGCCTTCTCCTGGTCGTAGTCGAGCGTGGTGTAGACCCACGTTTCATACGTGTCGGCGTCGAAAAGCTTGATGAGCGATTTGCCGTGGGCGGCGGGGCGGACGCCGATGAACGGACCTCCCGCGTAGTCTTTGATCGGAATGCCGGGAAGGCCCGCGGCCGCGTTGGGATTCTCAGAGCCATTGCCGGGCGTGCCGGTGGCGGGCGTTGAAGGGGGCGGAGGTGGCGGCGGCGGTGCGGAAACACCCGGAGGACCATTCGTTCCCGGCGGCGTATGGGCAGGAAGCGATGCACCGGCGGCCTGCGGGATGACGAGCCAGTCCACTTCGCCGGTGAGCGGGTCCGGGTACTCGCCCTTGACGCCGCGGATCATGCGCGGCTGGCGCGCGTCTTTGAGTTGCTGGATCGAGGTCGGGTAGGTCTTGTTCTTTTCGCGGAACTCGACGATCGCTTTCGCGTACTGCTGCATCGCGTAAATCGTCTGTTTTTCCCGTTCACGCTTCATGACCGTCGACCACATCCGCGGGACGGTGTACGCGACCACGATCATCATGATGGTCATGATCACGAGGACGCCGGCCAGCGTGAAACCGGATTCCGTTGAACTACCAGCTCTTGTACGGAGTCCCATCGAGTCCATTGCCGGGAGCCTGGCTGTGTACGTCGTAGATGCCGGGAACAGCGTTGTCCGACGATGCTGCCGGATCGGTCGGAACCGCGTTCGGGTCGGACGGATCGGGCGTGTTCTGCACTTCCTCCCAATCCGCCTTCATCGTGATCGGGTCCTTGGGAACACCGCGGAGGTAATGCTCCTGCGCGAGCGCCTGAAGGCTTTCCGGATACTTCTGCTTGTCGGCGTAGTAGTCGTCGATCGATTTGCGCATTTCGAAAAGATCGTGGCGCAGCGCGGACTCGCGCGCCTTGGTCTGCGCCCACTTGACGTTGGACACGGCCACCGCCGCGAGGATGCCGATGATCGTGACGACAACGATCAATTCGATGAGGGTGAAGCCGGATTGGCGGTTGGGTCGTTTCATAGTGGGCTCCGGGCTCATCACCATTCGTTGTAGTGCGTCTTGCCGTCGAGGGCGGGCGCGGTTGATTTCGAGTGAATCTCGTACACGTTCTTGTCGTTGCCCGATTGCGTGTCGGGATCATCGTCGGTGGAGAGAGTGTTCCACTCCGGTTTGCCGGTCATCGGATCGATGAGATCGCGCTCGCGGAGCAGGCGCACCTTCTGGCCGCTATTGAGCTCGATCGGCTTGGTCAGATCTTCGAGCGTCTTCGGCCACGGTCCCTGGTCGATGTTGATCGGGTCTTTGATCGCGCCTCCGGGAGAGGTCTGCGTCGGCATCCGCAACTCGTGGTACTTGTCAATGGCGTCGGTAATCTTGCGCAGGCGGTCGTGAAGCTCCATCTCCTTCTGACGGCGGATGCCGAAGTTGGCCAGCGGCAGCGCCACCGAGGCGAGGATTCCGACGATGGCGACGACGGTAATCAGCTCGGCGACGGTGAAGCCGGAACTCCGTTTGTAGTTGCGCGCATTCATCAGTCGACCTTGGCGCGGCCTCCGGAGACCGAGGCGTTCACGACGCTGCCGGCGGCATTCGTGAGATGCGGATCTTCGAGCACGAGGTAGGTATCGCCGGGAGCGCCGCCACGGACGCGCAGCGAAGCGATGGAACCCCCACCGTTGTTGAACTGCAGCGGCTTCCCGTTGGATGACGTGATGCGCACCGTGCCGTGCTCGCGATCGATCGTGGCTACCGGCGGCGTCTTCAGATCGATCGAGATGGCCGGTCCGAAAACGACTTCGCTGACGTCGATGGTCATCGGGTTGTAGTGCAGCAGGATCTGTTTCGTGGTCAGACCGTCGAGATCCATCCCGACGACGTCCCACATCTTCTCCTCGCCCGGCTTGAAGGCGAGGTGCATCGGTTGCGGCTGCATGCGCGGCGAGAGGCCCGCATTGTCGGTCGTGTCGGCGACGGCGATCGACTGCGCGACTGCGACGCCCGCGCCCGGCTTGTCGAGCTGGCTCTGCGGCTGCGGAGCCGGCTGCGGCGGAGCGTTCGGATTCGGCGGCGCCGTGTTCGGAGTGCGGCGGAAGGGATCCGTCGGTGCGCTTGGCGGCGTAACGATCATATTGGTCGACGGAATCGGATTGCCGTCGCCATCGACGTTGCCCGCGCTGAACTGCTGCGCGCTGCGCGGCGAGAACGGGTCAGCCGTGCTCTGCGACTCGAGACGCGGCGAGAGTCCGCGGAAGCTCAGGTTGCTCTGCGTACCGACCCACATCGGAGCCATGTCGTCTTCTGTGATGTCGGGCATGCGGACAATGTGCGGCGTCATCGTCAGCATGAGGTCCGTGCGGTGGTGCATGTTGTGGTCCTTGGTAAACAGCCGGCCCAGGATGGGGATGTCGCCGAGGAACGGCGTCTTGTTGCTCGAGGTGAGTTGCGTGTCCTGAATGAGACCGGCCAGGAAATTCGTCTCGCCATCTTTGAGGCGGATGGTCGCTTCGATGGTGCGCGTGTTGAACGACGGCGGGGCGTCGGCGCTGGCAGCGGCGGCGATGTCGGAGACTTCAACCGTCAGCTTGAGCGTGACCTCGCCGTTGTGATGGACGCGCGGCTCCATCGAGACTTTGATACCGATGTCCTGATAC
>JBAVBF010000113.1:0-4597 GCA_049586115.1 Thermoanaerobaculia bacterium
AGCCGCGCGCACCGGCGAGGTCGATGATGCGCTGCGTCTGGCGCAGCGATTTCTCGCGGATCGTTTTCATGTCACCGCCGCACGCCTCGGCCACGACTTTCGGGCCTTCGCGTGCCGCGTAGAGCGCGGGAATCGGCGGCGTGCCGAGGGCGAAGCGAAGGCCGTCGTCGCGGAAGCGCATCGGCGGTGGTTCGAAGCCGAACGGATTCGCATGCGCCATCCAGCCGGTGAAACTCGGCTCGAGTTTCGGACGCAGCTTTGGATCGACGTAGAGAAACGAGCCGCCCGGTCCGCCGCAGAGCCATTTCAGAACGCCGCCGACTGCGATCGGAACATCCCATCCGGTCACGTCGACCGGAACGATGCCGGCGGATTGGAAAACGTCGAGCACCAGCGTCGCACCGACTTCGCGGCAGCGTTTCGCAATCGCTTCGACGTCGATCATGTACGACGACTCGAAGAGGATGTGGCCGATCGGAACGATCTGCGTACGTTCGTCGATGGCCGCGAGAAGGCGGTCGAGATCGAAGCCGAGTCCGGAAGAATCGTGAGGAACGGTCACGATCTCCGCGCCGAGGCGGCGGGCGAGACGATCGTAAATGTAGCGGACCGAGGGAAACTCGCCGTCGACGATCACCACGCGATTGCGTGCCGTGTCGTAGTCGAATGATGACAACACCACCGCCTCGGCTGTCGTCACATTCGGCAGCATCACCACCGATCCCGGCGGCGCTCCGATCAGCGGCGCGATGATGTCGCCGACTTCGATCGACATCATCCACCAGCGGTCGCCCCACGCGCGCACGCCGCGGGACGCCCACAAGTCCGCGTATTCGACGAGCGCGTCGCGCGTCGCTTCGGGCATCGCGCCGAGGGAGTGCGACACCAGGTACTTCGTCCGGCTCAGGATCGGAAAACGTTCGCGGTATCGAAGAAGTGGATCATTCATGCCTCGGTCACCGCATAGCCATCCCCATAGAATTTGCTGGTGATGCTGGTGTGAAACTGAATCGCCTTCACGGGCGGGTACTTCGGATTGGCGATGCACGGCAGCACTTCCAGCACCTCGTTTTCCCAGAGATAAACGGCCATCGGAAACGACACGCGCGTGGCCGTGCGCTGCCGAGGATCGCGCGGCTTGCTGACGCGATGCGTCGTCGACGGGAAGATGTCGTTGCTGATGCGCTGCATGTAATCGCCGGTGTTGAGGATGATGCTGCCCGGCGGCGCGGCGATGCGCACCCACTTCATGTTGCGGCGATTGAGAATCTGCAAACCTTCGACACGCGGCGCGGGGAGGAACGTGAAGAGATCGATGTCCTCGTGGCCGAGAAGGCGCGCGGCGCCGGTAGCATCGTCGGCGTCGGAGACGGGCGGGTAGTAATTCAGGCGAAGTCCGAAGTTGGTGCCCGTGAGTTTTTCGTCGAAAAAATGCGCGTCGCAGCCGAGGTACAGCAGGAGGCTCTGCATCACCGGTAGGATCAGTTTTTCGTGTCCGTCGACGATTCGTTGAAAGAACTCGGCCTGCTCCTGCATCGGCCAGAACGATTTCGTGTCTTCGAACGCGCGACGGCAGAACACCCACCCTTCGACGAGGTCGGGATGCATGTTGCTCGTCTCTTTGATCGGGAAGTAGCCCTGGTTGACGGAGCCGAATCGCTCGGCGCGAAAACGCATTTTTTCGTCCAGCGTGAGAGTGGTGAATATCTCCTCGATCCTCCGCTCGGCCTCGGCATAAAGACTCGGATCGACGTCGTGACCGACGAGGATGGCGAATCCGATTTCGTGCAGTGCGTCGCCGAGCTCCGTTGCAAATGCGCGCTTGTCCGCGTCGTCGCCGTGGAGAAATCGTCCGATGTCGACAGTCCGAATCTGGAACTCTTCGTCGAACTGATCGGCGTCAAGTCCTTCTGCAAGCTGGTAGTTCTGCCGCTTCTCAACCTGGTCGTAACGGATGAAATCCTGGTTGCTGGCCCGGACTCCGTCTTCTTTCGTGTGCATGCGTGGAGCATAATCCCACGAAATGCTTGCAATACTCGACGGCGGCTGTCGCGTGGTGGGATTGAAGGACGGCGAACCTGCCGTCGAAGGTGCCCTGCGCATCTGGAAACACTTCGGAACGGCGGCCGGTGCGGAGGCGATCTCGCTGCGGGTGATGGAGTTACCAGCAGGGGAGCGGGCGACACTGCGCAACGAGACCTCGGACGAAGTGCTCTACGTGATCTCCGGATCGGGGTCAGGCCTTCGCTCCGACACCGGCATCTACCTGCCGCCGGCGACGTCATTTGAAATCAAGGCCGATGAGACGCTGACCCTCGTCAGCTCGCGATGCCCGGACGATGGCGGGACGCTCGAGGGTTACGAGCCAGGACGCGGCGAGCTCTTCGCAGTGGCGATGGAAGAGCGCCCGGTGCAACGGACCGGCGACCGCTGGTATCGCGAAGTCATCAACGATGACGCGGGCAGCACACAGGTCACGCAGTTCGTCGGCGGCATCCCGCCCGGCCGCGCACCCGATCATTTCCACCTGTACGAAGAGGTGATCGTGATCCTTGATGGCACCGGCGAGATGTGGGCGGGAACCTCGCACACGCCGATCGAGACCGGCTCATGCATCTTCCTGCCGCACGGACAAGTGCACTGCGTCGAAAATCGCGGCGACGGCGAGATGCGGCTGCTCGGCGTTTTCTATCCGGCGGGGAGTCCGGCTGTGCGGTACTCGGCGAAAAGCTAGTCACGCGGAGACGCGGAGGAGAACCAGCTACTGGGCCGCGACCGTGGCCAAACGACGTTGCGCGTCCGCGGCCAACGATGCTTGCACTTCTTCGTCGCCGATGCGCGGCTCGTCCTGTGGGTGCGCGAGGTAGTAGCCCTGGAGAAGGTCGACGCCGAGGTCGCGGCACCATTCGTATTCTTCGACGGTTTCGAGGCCCTCGGCGAGCGTCTTCGCGCCGATTTTTCCGGCCAGGTCGACGAGCATTTTTACGAGATCCTGCTTGATTGGCTCGTCCGCCAGCGTGGAGACGAGGCCCTTCGTGATTTTCAGATAGTCGGGAGCAAGCGCGGCGATTGCTTCGAGTGACGCGTAGCCGGAGCCGGCGTCGTCGATGGCGACCTCGATCCCTTTGTCGCGGAACTCGTCCAGCAGGCGGCGGAAGACGGCGTAGTCCTCGATCGCGGCGCGCTCGGTCAACTCGAAAACGAAATGGCCGCGATGTTCGGAGAAGAACGACACCATCTCGTGGATGCGAAACTCCGACTCCTCGAACATCTCCGCTTCGAGATTGAGGAGGTACTTGCGGCCGGTGAGGTCGAAGGAGCGGAGGCGTTTTAGCGCCGCTTCGAGCGCGACCGTCTCCAGCGCCCAGGCCAGCTTCGCGTCGCGCGCGAAGCCGAAGAGCATGTCCGAATTGCGGAACGACGAATTCGGCGCCCCGCGCGTCAGCACTTCGTAGCCGAAGACTTTCCCCTCCTGCGCCCAGACGATCGGCTGGAAAAGCGTGGTCACGCGTTTGCGGCGGATGATGTCGCGCAGCTCGCGCGTCAGTTGCTTTTTGCGCTGCTGCTCGGCGTCGCGCACCGCGTCGCCCGCGGTCTGCATGCCTTGATAGACCTGACGCTCCAGACGGATCTGCGGCCGGTAGTCGATACGCGCCGCGCCGACGAAGAATCCGATCTGTCCCTGCTGCATGGCCGGGAAGCGCTGGCGCATCGCGGCGATCAATTTCTCGCGGACGTCATTGGCCACGGTGTCGAATGCTGCTTCCTGGCGCAGGTCGGTGCCGCGCGATTCGAAGAAAATGTAGAAACTCGAGCCGCCGACGAGGTTCGCAGCGACGAGCGCTTTCGGAAAACGTGCCCGCGCTTCGCCGACCACGGCTTCGCCAGCGCAGCGGAGAAACTCGTCGAAGAAGGCCCAGCCATACTCCGCTTCGATCTGCTCGAACTGTTCGATGTCGACGTAGACGATGCCGATCTCGCTCTGTTCGATCAGCATTTCCTTCAGCCGGCTGAGCACCATCGGAACCGTAGGCAGCCCGCTTGCGCGATCGAACAACATGCTCTCCGATGCTCTCGCGGCCTCGGCACCCGGAACCGGTTCGCGATGCTTGCGTTGCAGCAGTGCGCCAATTCGCTTGACCACTTCGTCGCGGTTGAACGGCTTGACGAGGTAGTCGTCGGCGCCGAGCTGCAATCCTGTCAGCCGGTCTTTCACATCCCCTCGGCCGGTGACCAGCACGACGGCGATGTGCGAGGTTCGCTGCACCGCCTTCAACGCCTGGCAGACTTCCCAGCCGCTGCGCTTCGGCATCATGACGTCGAGCAGGACGAGATCGGGTAGCCGCGCCTGGGCGATGGCCAGCGCTTCTTCGCCGTCGCGCGCCGTCAGCACTTCGCAATCGAGCGGCCGGACGAAGAGGGTCAGCAGGCGCTGGACGTCCTCATCATCATCGGCAATCAGCAGCACGGGCCGCTCTGACATCGTTGGGCAATGATATTGCGTGAATCGTGCCCTGGGAGAAGAGTGAAGGGTGAAGGGTGAAGAGTGAAAAACAGGCCGCGGCACCCCATTTCACTCTTCACTCTTCACCCTTCA
>JBAVBF010000114.1:0-14337 GCA_049586115.1 Thermoanaerobaculia bacterium
AGCACAGACAAGAGTGTCTGTGCCACATCAATCCTGCCGCCGTTGACCTTTCTCAAGGATTCACTTCACGAGGTCCACACTGGCCGCACTTCCGTACACGGTGACGTAGCGGAAGTTGCGCGTCTCTTCGTCGAGGATCACCCGCTCCCCTGCCGCGAAGACGAATTGCTCGACGCCGCCTTCGACCGTGAAAAGTTCGGACCGATTGTTCGCGAACCGTACGGTGACGTTGCTCGCGGCATTTGCGACATTGCGGATCGTCAGTCGCGCCCGGCCGGTCACCGGACCGAAGTCGTACGAGGTCGCATGCGTCTTGCGCGCGACCGTCACCGCCGTGCCGCCGATGACGGCGATCTCCGGCAGCGCCGTCTCGAAGTCGAACGACTCCCGCGGCGCGATGACTTGCTGCGCCGGCGCGAACGGTTTCGCATCGCGCTGCACGAGATAGTTCCAGCGCCGCGCGGGCGGCCGCCCTAGGAGTTGCGGGCGCGCGATGTCACCTGCTGGCGGATCGCGGAGCAACAGATCGCCGCGCCAACGCCGGACGATGTGCCAGTCATTGCCAGTGACGACGAAATTGCCGAACTCCTGCGTCAGATCGATTGACGCAATCAGACCGCCGACGCCGTTCGCGCTGCGCAATGCGACAACCATCCGATTCTTTTTATCGTGCGCTAACGTGGTCACGTCGTAAGTATCAAGCGCTTCGTTGTCGTCGCCGACGTGTCTTCCGCCAATCGCGACGCCGTTGAAGTACAGCGTGTACTCCGGATCACCGAGCATCTTGATCCGCGTGAACGATCGATTCGGCGGCAGGTCGAACTCATGCGTCGCAAAAAACGCAGTCGGATTGCCATCCGCGAACCGGTTCTGCTGCCAGATCCATTGCGCAGTTCCCGTGTTGTCGAAGAATTTGTGCGAATACAGAAGTTCGAGACGACTGGCCGCGGTGACGACGACAAAGACGCTCGCAGCGATGATGAGCAGACGGCGGATCAGCACGCGGTCCTCGAATGATCGCAGCCGAGGATCGACGGCCGAACTAGAATCGACGTCCATGAAGGCGGTCATTGTAATTCCGGCGCGTTGGGCATCGTCGCGCTTCCCCGGCAAGCCGTTGGCGATGATCGCGGGCGTATCGCTGATTCAACGCGTGTACGAACGCGCCGCGCGATCGAAATGCGCCAGCGCCGTTTATGTGGCGACGGACGACGATCGCATCGCCGGTCACATCGCATCCTTCGGCGGCCGTTTCGTGAGACCGGAAGGCGAATTTCAGAGCGGCACCGACCGCATCGCCGCGGCGCTGGGGCTCCTCGACGAGAGCTACGACCAAGTCGTCAACGTCCAGGGCGACGAACCGCTCATCGACGTCGACTCGATCGACGCCGTCATCGAAGTCCTGCAGGAAACCGGCGTCGACATGGCCACGCTCGCGTCGCGCATCGAACATGACGACGAACGCCAGTCGCGCGACGTCGTCAAAGTAGTCACTGCACTCTCCGGCGATGCACTTTACTTCTCACGTTCCCCGCTCGCGGGCGCGCAGCGTCACGTCGGAATGTACGGGTATCAGGCCGAGGTCCTGAAAGCGCTCGCTGCCCTCTTGCCATCGCCACTCGAGCTCGCAGAATCGCTGGAACAGTTGCGAGCGCTGCAGAACGGCTTTAAAATCCGGGTCGTTCAAACCACAAGACCCCACCTCGGTGTCGATCGCCCCGAGGATGTTGCGCGCGTCGAACATGAACTGGCTGAAAAACAGTAACCTCGGAGAGCGTTCGTGAGCTGTGTGCTCGCACGCACACGCTTCTTCGCCACAGCCAGCACCACTCTCCCCGCCAGCAAGCAGCCCGAACCGCGTCGCGGCCTCGGGGCAAACTCTCTCAACCAACCGGAGGCATGACCGATGAGCACTAAATACATTTTCGTGACGGGCGGCGTTGTTTCCGGACTCGGCAAAGGGATCGCTGCGGCATCCATCGGCGCTCTGCTCGAAGCGCGCGGCTTCCGCGTCACGCTGCAAAAATTCGATCCGTACATCAATGTCGATCCCGGAACCATGTCGCCGTTCCAGCACGGCGAAGTCTTCGTCACTGACGACGGCGCCGAGACCGATCTCGACCTCGGCCACTACGAGCGCTTCACGTCGATGCGCGCCACGCGCAAGAACAACTTCACGACCGGTCGCGTGTATCTCAAAGTCATCGAGAAAGAACGCCGCGGCGACTACCTCGGCAAGACCGTGCAGGTCATCCCGCACATCACCGACGAAATCAAGAAATGCATTCGCGAAGTCAGCGAAGGCGTGGACGTCGTCATCGTCGAGATCGGTGGCACCGTCGGCGATATCGAATCGCTGCCGTTCCTCGAAGCCATCCGCCAGTTCCGGCTCGAAGTCGGACGCGGCAACGCCATCAACGTTCATCTGACCCTCGTGCCATACATCAAGGCCTCGGACGAGATGAAGACGAAGCCGACGCAGCACTCGGTGCAGAAGCTGCGCGAAATCGGCATCCAGCCGGACGTTCTCCTTTGCCGCTCCGAACACGCCATTCCCGACGACATGCGCGACAAGATCGCGCTCTTCTGCAACGTCGAGCAGGATGCCGTGATCCCCGCGCTCGACGTCGAGTTCATCTACCAGGTTCCGCTGGCGTTTTCGCGCGAGCGGCTCGACGAGATCCTGCTCGACAAACTCCATCTGCCGCACGACGAGATCGGCGCGCTGACGAAGTGGGAAGAGATCATTCGCAAGCTGCGGCACCCCGAGGATGAAGTGAAGATCGGCTTCGTCGGCAAGTACATCGAGTTCGGCGACTCCTACAAGTCGCTCAACGAAGCGCTGATGCACGGCGGCATCGCCAACAACGTCAAAGTGCGCATCGTCTATATCGACTCCGAGGAGCTGGAGACCGAGGGGTATCACGGCGAGTTGGGGCGCGTGGATGGGATTCTGGTCGGACCGGGATTCGGCGGGCGCGGCGTCGAAGGGAAACTGCGCGCGATCCGCTACGCGCGCGAGAAACGCATCCCCTTCCTCGGCATCTGCCTCGGCATGCAATGCGCGACGATCGAATTCGCGCGCAACATGGTGGGCATGGTCGGCGCGAATTCGACCGAGTTCGACGATGAATCGCCGTACAAAGTGATCTACAAGCTGCGCGACCTGATCGGCGTCGACGCCCTCGGCGGCACGATGCGCCTCGGCAAATATCCGTGCTCGCTGAAAGAAGGTTCGATCGCGCGGCAGGCGTATGGCGTCGAGCAAATCGACGAACGCCATCGCCATCGTTACGAAGTGAATCCCGAGTATGTGCCACAACTCGAAGAGCGCGGCTTCCACGTGACGGGACTTTCGCCCGACGGCAAGTTCGTCGAAATCATCGAGCTGGAAGGCCACCCGTGGTTCCTGGGCTGCCAGTTCCATCCCGAGTACAAGTCGCGTCCGACCGCGCCGCACCCGCTCTTCCGCTCGTTCATTGCGGCCGGCCGCGCGTACAAGTCGTCGACAAAGACCACGATGGCAATGGCCCCGGTTGAAAGCGAACTCGTATGACGATCCTTCGCCGCACTGGCGCGGTCGTCGCCGGGATGATCGCGGCGTTTGCGCTTGTCGCCGGCGCGGAAGGAAACGCCCACAAAATCTATCCGCCGCCGCCCGGCGCGAACATGCAGGACATGGCGCAAGTCAAAGCCTTCGTCGCGACGCTGCCGCTGTCGGTGCTGCTGATCGTCCTGACCGGCTGGCTGATCGCGACTTTCGTCGCGACCTGGCTCGCCGCGCGTATCGCAGGAACGCCAATCCCCGCCTACATCGTCGGCGCGCTGCTCCTCTGCGCCGGAATCGCGAACGCGTTCATGATCCCGCAGCCAGTCTGGTTCTCGATCGCGTCGATCGTGATCTACCTCGGCGCAACGTGGGTGGGCGCAAGGGCGGGCGCGCGGCCGCAGGTTAGTTGAGAGCTTTTTCAAGCTGCGCGATGCGTTCCGTGAGATGGGCGACCTGATCTTTCAGCTCGACGAGCTCTGACCGAAGCGCCATGTGATCGAGCTTTTCTTCGACAGCGGTCATACGCTTTTCGAGCGCGGTCATGCGCTCTTCGAGACGTCGAATGACGGCGTTCAGCGACTGAAATTCAGTCTCAAGGCGATCGAAGCGTTTGTGGATGTCGTCCATGTGCGACATCAGTTCGCCCTTCGTGACCATGTTCGCACGTATGTCATCAAGGTCGGGCTTGATGAATTCGCGATAGAACTGCATCAGTGCGTCGAATAGCTCGTTAGCCACGTCGCGATTCTACCTAGGCGAGGTCAGTTGAGAACGCTCTCAAGGCTGGTCACGCGCTGACTTAGATCCAGTATCTGCTTCCTCACCTCGAACATCTCGGCGCGCAGAACTTCCATGTTGGCGTTCTGCTGCTTCATCTCCGCTTCGAGTCGGCGGACCGCGGCCGTCAATGCGTGGTATTCGTGCTCCAGACCACCGAGATGCACGTAGATCCCGTCGACGTGCGTAAATGTTTCATCGCGCGTCGCGAGGTTAGCGAGTTTCACTCGAACATCGTCGATCTCCGGGCGAATCACATATTCATGGAAGCGAATCAGGACCGGCCACGTGACCATCTCGCGGCGAATGGCCTGCATCTCCGCTTGCAGCCCACTTTCCACAGCCCGTAGATCTGATTTCGTGGCCATTTCGTCGCGGATAACCTGCAAGTCGGCCTTCGTGGCGATCTCGGCGCGGACCGCGTCCAACCCCGCCTCAAGGTCTGCCTTCGAGGGTAGACCGTCGATCTTAGAGCGCAAATCGTCGATCGTAGAGGGCAAATCGTCGATCTTTCCGCGAATCTCATCGAACTGCGGTTGCACCACCTCGCGGTGAAACTGCATCAGCGCAGCGAATAGCTCGTTACCCACGTGCCGAGTGTACCTCGGTGAGTACAATGCGCCGCACACATGAGCACGCGTTCGATCGCCATTACTGACGACCTCTCTTTCGGCGGCGACCACCCTCCCCTTTTTATCGCCGGACCATGCGTCATCGAGTCGCGCGAGCATGCGTTGCGGATGGCGCGGACGCTCCTGGCGTTGCGCGACGAGTTGAAGATCAATCTCGTTTTCAAGTCGTCGTTCGACAAGGCGAACCGGACGTCGATCGAATCGTTTCGCGGTCCCGGCATTGAGAAAGGGTTGGACATTCTGCGGGCCGTGAGAGAGGAAACGGGACTCCCGCTTCTCTCCGACATTCACGAGTGGCAGCAGGCGGAGCGGGCGGCCGAGGTCCTGGATATTCTGCAGATTCCGGCGTTCCTGTGCAGGCAGACGGATCTCGTCGCCGCGGCTGCGCGTACCGGCAAAGCAGTCGGCGTGAAGAAGGGGCAGTTTCTTTCGCCGGAGGAGGCGAAGAACATTCTCGACAAGGGGCGCGAGGTTGGGAACGAGCGCGTTTTCATCACCGAGCGCGGCTCGTCGTTTGGCTATCAAAACCTCGTCGTCGACATGCGCGCGTTCCCGATCCTGCGCGGATTCGGGGCGCCGGTTGTGTACGACATCACGCATTCGATGCAAAAGCCCGGCGGCGAAGGGAAGCAGACCGGCGGCACGCCTCAATTCGCGCGGCCCCTCGCACGCGCGGCCGCGGCGGCGGGAGCGGACGGCTTCTTCATGGAAGTGCACGATAATCCGCCGGCGGCGCTGAGCGACCGCACCACGCAGATTCGTCCCGAGGTCGCGCGCGAGATCATCAGCGACATCCTGGCGTTGCGCGCGGCGATCCCTCAGCTCTGAGACGCCGCAATGTCGAAGATTCAGCGCATCGTTTCGATCGTCATCGCGCTCTATCTCCTGCTCGTTCTCATCGATCGATTTGTTCTTGTCGAGCTGCTCGTCACTCGTATCGGGCTTTCCGTGCTGCTGGCGCTATTCGAGGCCTTCGCGATTTTTGGCGCCGGCTTCGCGGTGCGCGGCGCAATCGCTCGTGCGTGGCGCGCCGGCGAGGCCGATCTTCCACGCGATTTTCTGCTCGGCTATCCGATCTTCGGCGCGCTCTGTTTCCTCGTAGGCACGCTGAATGTCTCGTCGTGGTCGATGGGCGTCCTGCTCGTCGTGTTCGGCGTCGGCGGGATTTACGTTCTCGTCCGGCGATTCGAGTCTCGTCCGCCGGTGACGCCCGTGATCGCAGAGCCGCTCGTGCTCATCGCGCTCGCGATCGTTTTCATTTGCGCGCTCATCGCCGCGCAGGCGCCGCCATCATCGCTCGACGAGCTCGCGTATCACCTGGCGGTGCCGTGGACGTGGGTGAAGGAACATCGGGCCATCGATCTTCCGCTGATTTCGCATTCATACTTTCCGCTCGGAATCGAATCGGCCGACCTGCCGCTGCTGACGATTCTCGACCAGCTCTCCGGCGGCATTGCCTCGCACTTTCTCCACCTCGGCGCGGCACTCGCGGCGACGGCGATGCTCTTCCGGCTCTCTCGCGGCAACGCAATCGCACTCGCCGCAATCGTGACCACGCCAGCCCTTGCGCTCATCGCCGGCTGGTCGCTCGTCGACTGGCCGTTGATCGGCATCTGCGCAATTCTCGTTCTCGCGCTTGATGGTGATGATGCCGCGGCGATCTCGATGGCGATCGCCGCGGGACTGCTGACGAAGTACACATTCATTCCGTTTGCGCTCATCGGGTGTGGGTTGTGGGCCGTAGGGCGTGGTAGAAGTACGAGACCGGCTGACGAGTCGCGCGGTAACTCCCACACCCCACACCCCACACCCCACTCCCTTCTCTACGGCATCACCATCGGCTCCATCTTCTTCATTCGCAATCTGATCCTGACCGCGAATCCGATCGCGCCGTTTTTCTCCGCGGCTGCACCGCATGTGGCGGGATATCGCGCGCCGTTTCTTTCCGACTACGTCTTCGATGGGCGCTTTCTCGACGAAAGCCTCGGCGCGTCGCTCATCGCCGCGTGCACGCTTTCCGCCGGCATGCTGCCGTGGATTTTGATCGTCGCCGCGGTGCTACTGTTTCTGCTCGCGCCATCCTCGCGAATCCTGCTGCCGTTCCTCGCGATTCCTGCCGCGCGATCGCACCGGCCGCGACGACTCATGCGCGTAATCCTCGGATTGGCAATCATCGTCCAACTCTTTCTGATCGGATACTTCCTCGATCGCAGCGGCACGTTCTCGCTCCTTTCGGCCGCGGCTTCGGACACAGAATTTCTGACGAAGCAGCGCTCCTCGTTCAAGACGGTGCAGTCGATCGATGCACTCCTTCCCACGGATGCACGCGTACTCGTCGTCGGCCTCAACGAGACGTTCTGGTTCGCCCGACGCGTGCGCGGCGGTGGCAACTTCGACGGACCGCGCGTCTCGCGCTACCTCGAAATGCCGACACCCGAGGCGCTCTACGCGCGGCTGAAGAACGACGGCATCACGCATGTCGCCATCGTCGCGCCCGCACCGGCCGCGACCGCCGTCGCGCAGAAACTCGCAGAGCGCGAGACCGCGCTCTCTCCCGCCGCGCAACGAATGCTCGCCCAGACTCTCGACCGCTACGCTTACAATGTCGCTCCCGGCGCGGGCGCAACAGTCTTCACGCTCCGATAGGAGAATCGATGGAAAAAGTCACAGGAATCGGCGGCATCTTCTTCAAAGCGTCCGACTCGAAATCGCTCGGCGCCTGGTATCGCGATCACCTCGGCATCCCGGTCGATCCGTCGTACGGCGGTGCGACGTTCGAGTGGATCGAGAAAGAAAAGCCCGACGTCACCGGCATGACCGTCTGGTCGACCTTTCCATCGACGACGAAGTACTTCGACCCGACCGCGGCTCCGTTCATGATCAATTACCGGGTCGACGACCTCGACGCGATGCTCGCGCAGCTCCGCGAAGCCGGCGCGACCGTTGACGAGAAGGTCAACGACAGCGAATTCGGCCGCTTCGGATGGGCAACGGATCCCGAGGGCAACCGGTTCGAGTTGTGGCAGCCGCCGAAAGCGTAGCTACAGCAACGTTCCCTTCAGAATCATCAACGCGACCGTGAAGTAGATGCACAGGCCCGTCACGTCGACAAGCGTTGCGACGAATGGCGCGGATGCGGTCGCCGGGTCGAAGCCGAGCTTGCGCAGGATGAAGGGCAGCATCGAGCCGGCCAGTGTTCCGAACATCACTACGCCGACCAGCGAGAACCAAACCGTCAGCGCCACGAGCATGTAGTGGACGCCGTACTCGGTAAGTCCGAGTTTCTCCCATAGCACGATGCGGATGAAACCGATGAAGCCGAGGAGCGAGCCGAGCGCGAGGCCGGAGAGGATTTCGCGGCGGAAGACGCGGAACCAGTCGCGCAGACGCAACTCCCGCAACGCCAGCGATCGAATGATCAACGATGTCGCCTGCGAGCCGGAATTGCCGCCGCTGGAAATGATCAGCGGAACGAACAGCGCCAGCACGACGGCGCGCGCGATCTCCTTTTCGAAAAAGCTCATCGCCGTCGCCGTTAGCATCTCGCCGAGGAAGAGAGCGGAGAGCCAACCAGCGCGTTTCTTGATCATCGAGAAAATGTCCACCTGCAGGTAGGGCGCGTCGAGGGCCTCCATACCGCCGAGTTTCTGGATGTCTTCGGTCGCTTCCTGTTCGGCGACGTCGAGCACGTCGTCGACGGTGATGATGCCGAGCATGTGACCGTCGGCGTCCGTCACCGGCAGCGCGAGGCGATCGTATTTTTCGAACGCCTTCAGAACTTCTTCCTTATCATCGGTCGCGTTCATCTTCACGAGCGGCGGATCGTCGATGTCGACGACTTTCGTCGACGGCTCGGCGAGCACGAGGGAGCTGAGGCGGATGTCTTCGACGAGCCGTCCGCGCTGATCGACGATGTAGACGACGTTGACCGTCTCCTTGCCCGGCCCGGTCATGCGAATGTGGTCGAGCGCTTCGCGTGCGGTCATCTCCGGCTGCACCGTGACGTAGCGCGGCGTCATGTAGCGGCCGGCCGTGTCTTCCGGATACCCGAGCAGCCACCGCGCGTTTTTCAAATCCTCGGGCGACAGCGCGGTCAGCAGCCGACGCGTGACTTCGGCCGGCATCTCTTCGAGCAGGCGCGTCCGGTCGTCGGGATTCATCTCCGCCAGGACGTTGCGCACCTGTTCGTTGCTGAGCGACTCGATCAACCCTTCCTGGTGATCGGGCGGAAGGTAAGAGAAAACTTCGCCGGCTTCGTCGCGCGGCAGGACGCGGAAGACGAATCCTTCTTCTTCGCGCGGCAGAGCGATGATGAGATCGGCCACATCGGACGGATGCATGTCCGTGAGACGGTCGCGCAACTGGTTCCAGCTCTGCTGCCGGATCAAATCGCGCAGCTCGTCGCCCACCGACACCGTCTCGACCGTCTCAATCATCCTCGAACGCCTCCAGCGCGGAGGGTACGAGATGCGCGGTCGAAAGTCGAAGCAACTTTGCAGGGCATGCTGCGATAATCACCCGCCACAACGATGTCCTCGATGCGATTGGAGCTGCTGGGTGATTTGTTGATCCGCTCCGGTGACGGCTCGCTCGTCACGATCGGCGCAAAAAAATCGCAGGCGTTGCTCGCCTATCTGGCCATCAAGCCGGGACAGCATGTTTCGCGCGAGAAGCTGGCCGGCTTGCTGTGGTCGAGCACCGGACCCGATCAGGCGCGGCAGAGCCTGCGGCAGACGCTTTCGAGCGTCCGCAAGGATCTGGCGCACATCGCACCCGATCACAAACTATTGATCGAAGAAAGCGACCTGCTGTCGCTGGACCGCTCGGTCGCGTGCGATGTGGCCGAGATGGAGTCGCTGATCGCCGCCGGCACCGAGGAAGCGCTGAAGAACGCGATCGATCTGTACCGCGGCGACTTCCTCGATGGCTTCAGCATCAACGAAGAGCGCTTCGATCAGTTCGTGACCGGCGAGCGCGACCGGTTACACCGCGTTGCTCTTCGCGCGCATGCGCAACTGGTCGAGCTGCAATCGAAGCGAGGCGCGCTCGATGAAGCCATCGGCACAGCGCAAGCGTCGTTGCGCCTGGACATCCTGCAGGAGCCGATGCACCGAACGCTGATGCGCCTTTACCTGCAGAGCGGTGACGTGGTCGAGGCGCTCCAGCAATACGAGAGCTGCGCGAAGGTGCTCCGACGCGAGTTGCGCATCGAGCCGGACGCGGAAACGAAGGGGTTGCAGCGCGAGATCCTCCAGCTTCGCGCCCGCCGCGGCGAACAGCCCGCGGTTCCAGCCGATGACCGGAAGAAAACCATTCTCGTCGTCGAAGACAATGTCCTGAGCCGCGAGCTGACGAACGCGGTGCTGAAGTCTGCCGGTTACGCGGTGGTGATGGCCAAGGACGGCGCGGAAGCGTTGATGATGGTCGGCCGTGAATCGATCGATCTGATGGTGATCGACGTCGATCTCCCCTACATCGACGGCCACTCACTGCTGCAGGCGATGCACGAAAACGGCGTCGAAGTGCCGGCCATCTTTATCTCAGGCCTCCCCGGCGATGAGGTTGAAGTCCGCGCCTTCGAAGTGGGCGCCGTCGATTTCATCCGCAAGCCGGTGAAGAACAGCGTGCTGCTGGCGAGAGTGGCGAAGGTTTGGCGGGATGTGTAGTGGATTAGTCGATTAGAAAATCTACTGTTCTCCCGCATCCAAGCATCGAACGATTGCGGCGCACGACTTCTCCACATCCTCCGCCGTCGTCGACCAGTTCGAGACCGAGATGCGCATGGCGGCGTTGCCTTGCCAGGTTGTGCCGCCGAGCCAGCAGGTGCCTTCGCGCTGGACCCGGGCGATGACGTCGCGCGTGATGTCGTCGCTGTTGTTGAAGCGAACCAGGACCTGGTTGAGAACGACGTCGTTCAGAATCGCGACGCGTCTATCTCGGCTGAGGATTTCGGCGAACTGGCGGGCGCGATCGCAGGAGGCGTCGATCAGGGCTGCGATTCCGCGGCGGCCGAGGGTGCGGATGGCTGCGTAGATCGGGAAGCCGCGGGCGCGACGGGAGAAGTCTGGGACCCATTCGAAGTTGTCGCGCTCGACGCCGGTGGTCTGCTGGAGATATTCGGCGGTCAGCGTCATCGCGGCGCGATGCGCGGCGGAATCGCGGACGATGACGATACCGCTGTCGTACGGGACGTTCAGCCATTTGTGCGCGTCGTTGGCCCACGAATCGGCCAGCTCGCAACCGTCGAGCAACGCGCGTCTCGATTCGGTGGCGCGGCCCCAGAGGCCGAAGGCACCGTCGACATGCAGCCAGGCGTTTCGTTCGTGCGCGATCCCGGCAATCTCGCGCAACGGATCGACGGCGCCGCTGTTCACGTTACCGGCTTGCGCGCAGACGATGACCGGGCCGTCGAGCGTACGCAACGTTTCGCGCAACGAATCTGCGCGCATTCTCCCCTGCCCGTCGGCGTCGACTTTGATGAGCGCGCGCGTGCCGAAGCCGAGGAGGCGCATGGAGAAATGGATCGTGATGTGCGAGGCGGCGCTGACGACGAGATGCACCGGTGGCGCGTCGGCCAGGCCGTCTTCTTCGACGTTCCATCCGGCATTGCGCAGCACGCCGTGGCGCGCCGCGGCCAGCGCGGTGAAGTTGGCCATCTGTCCGCCGGTGACGAAACCGACGCTGGCCGTGCGAGGAAGATCGAAGAGCTCGAGCAGCCATTCGCGAGCGATGTCTTCGACGACCGAGGCCGCGGGCGAAGTGGCGTAAATGCCGGCGTTCTGGTCCCAGGCGCTGATCAGCCAGTCGGCCGCGAGGGCGACCGGAAGGCTGCCGCCGATGACGAAACCGAAGTAGCGCGGACCGGCGCAGGCGATGAGTCCGCGGTCGGCGCCGCGCGAGAGCGTGTCGATGACGGCGGCGGGATCTTCACCGTCATCGGCCAGCGGAACATGCAGCGCGGCCACGAGCTCGTCGCGCGTGGCCTGCGCGCCGACGTGGCGATCGGGAAGCTCGCGCAGAAAGGCCGAGGCGTGGTCGCGGGCGAGATCGAGTAAGGAGTTGCTCACGCCGCGAATGATATCCGCCGGCTACAAAACGACCGTGTAGCCGAGCGTGGTCAGATCTGGCATGCGGTCGAGGTAGACGTGGCCGTCGGTGTGGTCGATCTCGTGCTGGAAGATGCGGGCGGTGAAGTCGGCGACTTCCAACTCTGCCTCGTTTCCTTCGTGATCGAGTCCGCGAATGCGCAGCCGTTTGTGGCGCGCGACTTCGCCGCCGAGGAACGGGACGCTGAGGCAGCCTTCCCAGTCGGTGATGGTCTCGGCGCCGATCGGCTCGTAGACGGCGTTGAAGAAAACGCCCGCGTTCAGTTTGGCGATACCGCGACGTTTGGCGACTTTTTCCTGCACCTCGAAAACGAAAATCCGCAGCGGCAGGTGAACTTGCGGACCGGCCAGGCCGACGCCTTCGTATTCGTGCATGGTCTCGATCATGTCGTCGATCAGCGCCTGGAACTTCCCCGCTTTGATGTCGGCGGCTTCGACGTCGGAAGCCTTCATGCGCAGGACGGGATGGCCGAGGCGGGCCACTTTCAGAATCGACATGCGCTGGATTTTATCCTGCCGCTTCGGCCAGCAACGGCTGCTTTCGCATTCGGAGCGCGATGACGAACGCGATCGCCGTCAGCACGGCGCTGCCGTAAAACGCGCCACGTGCCTGCGCGAGGTCGTAGAGGAATCCGCACCAGATCGGACCGAGAAATCGCGCCAGAGATCCGATGCCTGAGGCAAGTCCGAGCATGCTGCCGTGCTCGTTGGGCGGCGACGCCTTCGTTACCAGGGACGTCAGCGACGGATACGAGAGTCCCTGCCCGACGGCGATGAAAAACGCAACGACGTAGAGCATCGGCACGCGCCAGACCAGCGGCACGAGGGCCAGTCCGATCGTGAACGACGCCGCGCCGACCGCGACCAGCGCTTTTTCGCCGAAGCGTTTGGCGAGGCGTCCGATCAAGCCACCCTGAATCGCGGCCACGATCAATCCCATGAAGAGGAAGAACCAGGCCAGATCGAGTTGCGCGAAGTGGAAGCGGTCGCGCGCATGCAGCGTGACGCTGGTTTCCATCCCGGACACGGCCAGCAACGTGATGAAGAGCGTGGCGATGACGGCGAAGAGCAATCCGTGCGTCGCCACTTCGTGCCAGACGCGTTTGTCGAATTGCGGCGGGACGCCGCTGCGCGGACGCAAATCGGGCGCTTTCGATTCGCCGAGGACGAAGAACGCGATCAGCAGCGCGATCAGAGACAGCGATCCGGCCGTCACTCCCGGCAAAAGATTGCCGGCCATTCCGTGCTTCGTGCCGAGGTGCGAAAGGATTCCGCTGAGCGGCGGTCCGAGGATGAATCCCATCCCGAATGCCGCGCCGATGATCCCCATTCCTCGGGCGCGATTCTCCGGCGTGGTCTTGTCGGCGATGTAGGCCTGCGCCGTGCCGATGTTCGCGCCGCCCGCGCCCGCGACGATACGCGACAGAAACAGCAGCGTGAGGCTGCGCGAAAACGCAAAAAGAAAATAGCCGGCGCAACTCGCGGTCAGGCTGATCAGGATCACCGGACGCCGTCCGATACGGTCGGACAATCGTCCCCACACCGGCGCGAAGAAGAACTGCATGATCGAGTAAATGCCGACCACCATCCCGACCGTCGTGCCGCTGGCGCCGTACTCGCGCGCGTAAAACGAGAGGAACGGGATGACCATCCCGAAGCCGATCAGATCGATGAAAACGGTGAGGAACAGGACCGCGAGAGACGTTTTCTTCATGACCGGCGGCGAAGTGTACCCTGTCGCCGCCATGCCTCCGACGCCGCGCCGCCTCGTACTTTTCGACATCGATGGAACGCTCATCACCGATGATGGCGCGGCACGTGAGGCGTTCGCCGAGGGGCTCGCCGAGGTCTACGGTTTCGTGGCGACGTGCGCCGCTACGACTTCTCCGGCCGCACCGATCCGCAGATCGCGTCGATGATTCTGCGCGATGCGGGATGGGACGACCGCGACATCGAGGCGCGTCTACCCGCTCTCTGGAATCACTACCTGGCCGGCCTCGCGCGCAATGCGCCGGGACGCGTGCGCGCCCATGCGATCACCGGCATCGACTTCCGCGGCACGGACGTCGTCATCATCGGCGATTCGATCTATGACGTCCGTTGCGGCGTCCCCCACGGCGCGACAACGATCGCGATCGCATCGGGAAAGACGCCTGCAGAAAAATTGCGCGCGGAAAATCCGGATCACTTCTTCGATTCAGCGAAGGAACTCGAGGGGATCCTCCTAGCGATAAAACCGATTTGAACCACAAAGGCACAAAGGACACAAAGG
>JBAVBF010000115.1:0-4471 GCA_049586115.1 Thermoanaerobaculia bacterium
GTCGAAGGACCTCCCGATGCTTGCCTCGTGAATAGCCCACCGGGTTATCAGGCACGAGGTCCTTCGACCGTCCTCCGCTGCTGCGCAGCTCCGGCGGCTCAGGATGACAGCGGGGGCCGACCTAGCCATACGGTCAGGATGCGCTGAGGATTCGGCGAGTAGACTCCCGAACATTGCAGCGGTTCCAGGAGAAATAGCCGAATGGTCCTTATCCCGATGGTGGTCGAGCAGACGAGTCGAGGCGAGCGCGCTTACGACATCTACTCCCGCCTTTTGAAAGACAACGTCGTGTTTCTTGGTCAGACCATCGACGACACCGTCTCGAACCTGATCATCGCCCAGCTCCTTTTTCTCGAAGCCGAGAATCCCGAAAAAGACATCTCCATCTACATCAACTCGCCCGGCGGCTCGATCACGGCCGGCCTGGCGATCTACGACACCATGCAGTACGTCAAGCCCGACATCCAGACCATCTGCATCGGTCAGGCGGCGTCGATGGCGGCGGTGCTGCTCGCGGCCGGCAAGAAGGGGAAACGCATGGCGCTGCCGAATTCGCGCGTGCTCATCCACCAGCCGCTCATGCACGGGCTCGGCGGACAGGCCTCGGAGATCGACATCCACGCCAAGGACATCATGCGGATGAAAGCGCGGATGAATCAGATCCTCGCGCATCACACCGGACAGCCGGTCGAGAAGGTCGATCGCGATACCGATCGCGACTACATTCTGCAGGCGAACGATGCGGTCGAATACGGCCTCGTCGATCAGGTAATCGCAAAACGGGAATGAGTGTTTGTTATGGAAGCCGGTCAGGAATGCGGTTCTGACGGCTTCACGTTCACGACGGCGCAGCGTAGAATCTAACGACCTCTAAAAGGATCCAAGCAACCCATGTCGAAGAAGGGAAACAGCGGCGACGTCCTGCGTTGCAGCTTCTGCAACAAGAGCCAGCGCGACGTGAAGAAGTTGATCGCGGGCCCGACCGTCTACATCTGCGACGAATGCGTCGATATCTGCCTCGACATCATTGCTGAGGATCGCAAGGACGAGCCGGGCACGATGGAAGGCTCCGGCCAGCTCCCGAAACCGAAAGAGATCAAGGAGTTTCTCGACCTCTACGTCATTGGCCAGGAGCGCGCCAAGAAGAAGCTCGCCGTCGCCGTCTACAACCACTACAAGCGCATCGACTACTCGACGCGCAACAATCGCCAGGATGTCGAGCTCCAGAAATCGAACATTCTGCTGATCGGTCCCACCGGCACCGGCAAGACGTTGCTGGCCCAGACGCTGGCGCGCATGCTCAGCGTTCCCTTCACGATCGTCGACGCTACTACGCTCACCGAAGCTGGCTACGTTGGCGAGGACGTCGAGAACATCATCCTCAAGCTCTACCAAGCTGCCGGCAACGACAAAGACAAAACGCAGCGCGGCATCGTCTACATCGACGAAGTCGACAAGATCTGCCGCAAAGGCGACAATCCATCGATCACGCGCGACGTCAGCGGCGAAGGCGTGCAGCAGGCGCTGCTGAAGATTCTCGAAGGGACCGTCGCCAACGTTCCGCCGCAGGGCGGGCGCAAGCATCCGCATCAGGAATTCATCCAGATCGACACCACCAACATCCTCTTCATCTGCGGCGGCGCATTCGTCGGGCTGGAGAACGTCATCGAGCGCCGGCTGTCCGCGACGTCGATGGGGTTCGGCGCGAAGATCGCCACGAAGAAAGAGAAACGGACCGGCGAGTTGCTCTCGCAGGTTCATCCCGAGGATCTGATCAAGTTCGGACTGATCCCGGAGTTCGTTGGCCGGCTGCCTGTGGTGGCCACGCTCAACGAGCTCGATAAGAGCACGCTCATCGAAATCCTGCGCGAGCCGAAGAACTCACTCGTGCGGCAGTACCAGACCATCATGGGCTTCGAGAACGTCACGTTGAAGTTCCACGACGACGCGCTCGAAGCGATCGCCGAAGAAGCGCTCAAGCGCAACGTCGGCGCGCGCGGCCTCAAGATCATCATCGAAGAGCTGATGCTCGAGATCATGTACACGATCCCGTCGCAGGACGCGATCAGCGAGTGTGTCATCACCCGCGAGGTCGTCATCAACCGCAGCCAGCCGATCACGCTGTACCGCAAAGCCGGATAGCGAACCCAAACCTAAATGCCCAAACAACCAGAAACCACCACACTCCCACTCGTACCGTTGCGGGACATGGTCGTCTTCCCGGCGATGATGGCGCCCTTCGTCGTCGGACGCCGCGCTTCGATCCTCGCGCTCGAAGCGACGCTCGCCACCAACGAGAAGAAGATCTTCCTTGCCACACAAAAAGATCCCAAGATCGACGATCCATCAATCGGTGAGATTTATCCGATCGGTGTCGTCGCCACCGTCGTCCAGAACCTCAAGCTCCCGAATCAGAACGTCAAAGTGATGGTCGAAGGCCTCACGCGCGCCGAGATCGTCAGCACCGGCGAGAGCGACGGCTACGTCACGGTCACCGTTCGCGACATCGACACCAGCGTGCCGCTGACCTCCGAGGTCGCGCAGTACATGCAGAAGCTCGTCGAGATCTTCGAGCAGTACGCGAAAATGTCGCACCACCTCGCCTTCGAAGGCGTGATGTCGACGCTCAAGCTCGATGAGCCGGACCGTTTCGCCGACACGCTCGCCTCGCACATCCTCATCACCACGCCCGAAAAACAGCAGCTCCTCGAGACCATCTCGCCGTACGAGCGCCTCCAGAAGCTGCAGGACTTCCTCGAAGTCGAGATCGAGAAGATCAACATCGACAAGCGCATCAACTCCAAGGTCAAAAAGCAGATGGAGCGCGCGCAGAAGGAGTACTACCTCAACGAGAAGATCAAGGCGATCCACCACGAGCTGGGCCGCAAAGACGATCGCTCCGACGAGGTCGAAGAGCTCCGCCAGAAGATCGAAGAAGCCGGCATGCCGAAGGAGACGAAGGAAAAGGCTCTGCAGGAGCTGAAGCGTCTCGAAGCGATGCCGGGTGTTTCCGCCGAGGCTACGGTCTCGCGCAACTACATCGAATGGCTCGTCTCCGTTCCCTGGAAGAAGACGACGAAAGAAATCAAGGACATCGATCTCGCCGAGCAGATCCTGAACGAAGACCACTACGGTCTCGACAAAATCAAAGAGCGCATCCTCGAGTTCCTCGCCGTTCGCCAGCTCATCAAGGGACCGAAGGGCACGATCCTCTGCTTCGTCGGACCTCCCGGCGTCGGCAAGACCTCGCTCGCGAAGTCGATCGCCCGCGCCACCGGCCGCAAGTTCGTTCGCCTCTCCCTCGGCGGCGTGCGCGACGAAGCCGAAATCCGCGGACATCGCCGCACGTACATCGGCGCCTTCCCCGGCCAGATCATCCAGCGGATGAAAAAGGCCGGCACGATCAATCCGGTCTTCCTCCTCGATGAAGTCGACAAGATGTCGATGGATTTCCGCGGCGATCCCTCGGCCGCGCTGCTCGAAGTCCTCGATCCCGAGCAGAACAACGCTTTTACCGATCACTATCTCGACGTCGAGTACGACCTCTCGAAGGTCATGTTCATCGCCACCGCAAACGTGACGCACACGATTCCGGCGCCGCTGAAAGACCGCATGGAGATCATCTCCCTCTCCGGCTACACGCACCTGGAGAAGCTGGCCATCGGCAAGCAGTTCCTCGTGCCGAAGCAGAAACAGGAGCAGGGCATCGAAGACGGCCAGGTCGATTTTCTCGACGCCGCCATCGAAGAGTTGGTCGATTCCTACACGCGCGAAGCGGGCGTCCGCAGCCTGGAGCGCGAAGTCGGTTCGGTCCTGCGCAAAGTGGCGCGGCAGGTGGTGAAAAAGGGCCCCGATCTCAAGGTCACCATCGATCGCCCCAAAGTCCGCGAGCTCCTCGGCAAAGCCAAGTTCCGCTCGCAGCAGATCCACGACAAGAGCGAGATCGGCCTGGCAACCGGACTTGCCTGGACGGAAGTCGGCGGCGAAATCCTCTCGACCGAAGTCGCGATCTCACGCGGTAAAGGCAACCTGATCCTCACCGGAAAACTCGGCGACGTGATGCAGGAGTCGGCCCGAGCTGCTCTCTCCTATGTCCGCTCGCGCGCGGAGCTCTTCGGCCTCGATGCCGACTTCCACGCGAACATGGACATCCACATTCACGTCCCCGAAGGCGCGATCCCGAAAGATGGACCGTCAGCCGGAATCACGATGGCCACGGCGCTGCTCTCAGCTGTCACGCGCATCCCCGTGCATCGCGACATCGCCATGACCGGCGAGATCACGCTGCGCGGCAAGGTGCTCCCGGTCGGCGGCGTGAAAGACAAGATCCTTGCAGCCGCACGAGCCGGCATCACGCGCATCGTCCTTCCCGCCGAGAACGAACGCGATCTCGAAGACATCCCCTCGGACGTCCGCGAGAAGATGGAGTTCAACCTGGTCGAGTCGATGGACGAAGTCGTGATCCACGCCC
>JBAVBF010000116.1:0-2101 GCA_049586115.1 Thermoanaerobaculia bacterium
CGTTGAACGTGATCACCGGCAGCGCGTCTTTCGGCGCGGGCGGAGTCGCGCCGCCGAGGTTTTTCGAGCCGGCCGCAAGGCGCGCGCGAACGTTTTCGTGGGCGATGATCGGACCGTCCTTGCTGAACGACTCGTTCCCGCCGGTGTGATCGCCGTGGTAGTGCGTGTTGAGGATGAACTTGATCGGTTTCGCCGTGATGCTATGCAGCGCCTCGCGAATCTTCGGCGCGAGCGGCGCGAACTGGTCGTCGACGATGACGATGCCGTCGTCGCCCGACGAGACGCCGATGTTGCCGCCGGCGCCGGTGAGCATGTACACGGTGCCGTTCACTTTCTGGACCTTGATCTCGATCTTGCTGAAGTCCTGCTGGGCGAAAGCGGCGGTGGCGGCGAAGGCTGCGAAGACGATCATCAGTTTGCGCATGACGGCGGATTGTAGATGAGGTCGAGTGAAGCCATCGTTCGCGTTGGCTATCCGTGGTGGCTGCGCCCTTTTCTGCATCGCCGCACGATCGCCATCACCCTCGGGCGCCGCATCTACATCGCGACGGGACACGCCAGCGATGCACTTCTGCGGCATGAGCTGGTGCACGTCCGGCAGGCGGCCGAGCTGGGAGCTCCCCGATTCCTGTGGCGCTACGTGGCGGAGTACCTGCGGAACCGGCGCAGCGGGATGCGACACGATGACGCCTACCGCGCGATCTCGTTCGAGGTCGAAGCGTTCGCTGCCGAGGAGGGTTCCGCCCGTATAATCGGCGCTTCACCACTCACGCGATGATCCAATTCCATGCGCTCGAGATCCCGCAGCTGGAACGCTTTCTGGAGCGCCAGAAAGCGGGACTCTCACTCAAGAGCGACATCGATCTCGATCTCATCCTCCGCCAGATCCTGCAGAAGGCGAACGAGTTCGTGCCGTCGGAATCGGGATCCATCCTTCTCGACGATCCCTTCCGCAAAGTGGCCACGCGGCGCGACAACGAGCTCGTTTTCATCGCCACATTCGGCCACGCCAGCCGCAATCTCATCGGCCAGCGGCTCTCCGCGAAGTTCGGGATCGTCGGGCAGGTCTACCAGACCGGCACGCCGTACGTTTCCGCTGACGTGAAAGAGGACGATTTTTTCTACGCCGAGTTCGACGAACAGCTCGGCCACAAAACGCATTCGATCGTCTGCGTTCCGATCTACATCGGCAAGACGGTCTGCGGCGTGCTCGAGCTGATCAACCGGCTCGACGGCAACATCTTCACGGAGCGCGACAAGACGCTGCTGGAGATCTTCGCCGGCTACACCTCCTTCACGCTGCAGAACGCGCTCGACGCGAAACGGGCGCACGAACTGGCGAAGAAGGACGACCTGACCGGCCTTTACAACGATCGCTGGTTCAACGTCCGATTGACCGAGACACTCTCCGATGCGCGCAAGAGCGGCAACGAAGCGGTGCTGATCTTCATGGACCTCGACCGCTTCAAAGCGATCAACGACGGCCATGGTCACCTCGCCGGCAGCCAGGTTCTGCGCGAGGTCGGCTTTCTGCTGAAGCGGATCGTCCAGCAAGGCGACGCCACCGTCGCGCGCTACGGCGGCGACGAGTTCGTGATCGTCCTTCCGAATACGAGGCTCGACGACGGCATCGCCGTCTGCGAGGAGATCCGCCGCACGATCGAGGAGACGGAGTTTCTGTCGCGCGAGTGGGGCTTCAGCATGCCGCCGCTCCACCTCGCCGGCCTCCTCTCCGCCTCCCTCGGCATCGCCCAGCATCTCGCGGTTACTGATTCGAACGAGTCACTCGATCAGGCGAAAAGCGATCTCCTCCGCCGCGCCGACGCCGCCATGTACCGCGCCAAGTCGCTTGGGAAGAATCTCGTCGTCGTGAGCAGGGGGGGCGAGGAATTGCAACCGGCGGGGATGGCGAGCAGCGGTCGATCAGTGGATTCGTAGATCAGAGATGCTCCTGTCATCCTGAGCCGCCGGAGCTGCGTAGGCGAAGCCGCAGCAGCGAAGGACGGTCGAAGGACCCCACGATGCCAGCCCGGATCGGGCGGTGGTTTCTTTGCATGATCCGTCGAAACGATCCGGGGTTGCAATTGAGGGGTCCTTCGAC
>JBAVBF010000117.1:0-2040 GCA_049586115.1 Thermoanaerobaculia bacterium
GCCACCCGCGCGATCACGCCGTTGACCAACGGCAATCACGACATCCAGAGCTACTCCATCCGCGGCGGAAAAACGGTCGCACTCGTTTCGACGCCGACGATCGTCGGCGATCTTTATCTAATCGAAAACGGCGCCATGACCCGTCTCACCGACGTCAATCACAAGCTGATGTCCGAGCTGACTCTCACCGAGCCGGACGAGCTTTGGTACACGAGCTTCGACGGGAAAAAGGTTCAGACGTGGATTCAGAAACCGCCCGACTTCGATGCGTCGAAAAAATATCCGCTCATCCTCAACATCCACGGCGGACCGCACTCCGCGTACGGCTACACCTTCGATCACGAGTTTCAATGGATGGCCGCAAAGGGTTACGTCGTCCTCTATCCCAATCCGCGCGGCTCGACGTCCTACGGCCAGGATTTCGGCAACGTCATCCAGTACCACTATCCCGGCGACGACTTCAAAGACCTCATGGCCGGCGTCGATGCGGTCGTGGCCAAAGGCTACATCGATCCGAAAAAACTGTGCGTCACCGGCGGCAGCGGCGGCGGACTTCTGACCGACTGGGTCGTCACGCAGACCGATCGTTTTGCCGCCGCGGCCGCGCAGCGCGACATCGCCGACTGGTCGACGTTCTGGTACACCGCCGACTTCTCCCAGTTCCAGCCGTCGTGGTTCCGCAAAGCGCCCTGGGAGGATCCGAAGGATTACGCTGCGCGCTCGCCGATCACCTACATCGACCGCGTCAAGACTCCGCTCATGCTCATTCTCGGCGAGGCGGATTACCGTACGCCGCCGATGGCGGGCGGCGAGATGATGTTCCGCGCGCTGAAGTACCGGCACATCCCGACCGTGATGGTGCGCTTCCCCGACGAGTCGCACGAGCTATCGCGCAGCGGCAAGCCGTGGCACCGCATCGAACGCCTCCAGCACATCGTCGGCTGGTTCGATCACTGGGTCATGGGCGTGCCGAAGCCGGAGTACGAAACGGGACTGAGAAAGTAGGGAGTGGATTGTGGGGAGTAGGGTGTGGGAGAAGCGCTTCGGCCACTCCCCACACCCGACTCCCAAAATCACTTCGCGTCCGGGAACGTCACCACCTTGTTCTCGATCGGCTTCACCGTTTTCAGATAGTCGTAGATCGAGCCGAGGTCAGAATCGGTCATGCCGGCGAAGGCGATCCACGGCATCACCGTGTTGTGGCCGGCGGGCGCGTCGGGCGCGCTGCTCGCGTCCATCGACGCGAATGCTTTGAAGCGGCCGATGAACTCTTCCTTCGTCGCGTGCGACATGTACGAACCGGCCGGCGTCAGGTTCGCGGTGTAGTTGCGTCCCCACGGTCCCTTCATTTCCCAACCGCCGGCAAACGGCTTATCGGCGACGAGCGCGTTGTGATCGTCGTGCGGCGTGTGGCACTCGTAGCAGCCGCCGATCGTGGTCAGGTACCTGCCGTAGGCGACGCTGTTGTGCGGATCGGGCGTCATCACCGCGCTCTCGACCGGCTTCGGCGCGAACTTGATCATCAGGTTGACCGGGAAGTCGATGTGCTTCGCCGGCACGCCGGTGTGGATCGGTTTGAGCGTGCGCAGATAAACGACTACCGACTTCACATCGTCGTCGCTCATGCTGCGAAAGTGCTCGTACGGCATCATCGGGAAGAGCGCCTCGCCCTTCTTGTCGATGCCTTCGCGCACGGCGCGGATGATCTCGCCGTCCGTCCAGCTGCCGAGTCCGAATTCGGCGTCCGAGGTGATGTTTTGCGCCGCTACGACGCCGGGAAATCCGATGTTCTTGTCGAAGATAAATCCGCCTTGCCCCTCGGTGCCCGGCTTCACCGGCGTACCGAATTTCAGGAGGTGATCGGAATGGCATTCGAGGCATGGCGCGACGTGCTCGACGACGTACTTTCCGCGGGCCATGCGCTCCGGCGTGGCCTCAATTTTCTCCGCGGATGCGGGCCGCGAGGCCGGTTTCTTCGCCATCAGCCAGATCACGCCGATGCCGATCAGCGCGACGACGACCAACACAACTCCACCAACG
>JBAVBF010000118.1:0-2705 GCA_049586115.1 Thermoanaerobaculia bacterium
CCTCGCTGCAGCTCGATCTTCAATCGATCGATTCGTGCGCGTTCATGCAGGCTGCGAAATGAAAGCCGCGCGAAATCAGTACGAGCTGTAGGCGGAGCCTTGGGCAACCAACGTTGCCGGCCGTGCCGGCTACACCCAGAAGACGCCCGACGTATCCGTCGCCACGGCTTTGAGCAGCACGCGGATGTCCTTGTCCGTCTTCGCGCTCGACAGGCGATGCCAGCGCTGGTTCGTGTCGGGCCAGTAGAGCGACCAGACCGACTTCGCTGGCGAGTAGCGGAACTTCGCTTTCGGCACCGAGGTCCATTCGAGATGGTTAAGAAACGACGGGCGCCGTTCGATCAGCACGACATGGTTCTCGGCGATCTCGAATTCGAGCCGCGATGATTCCGCAACGTCGGCGGACGAGCTCTGCGCGCAGAACTCCTTCAGCGCAGTTTCAGCGTCAGCACGAACTTCGGGGGGGATAGCCACGCGCGAATATTACCTTGTTGGAGGCGGGGAGTAGGGAGTGGGGCGCGGGAGACCGGGCAGAGTTGATGTTTGAATCCGTTCCGCTCACATACAATGCCCGCCGCATTTACCGAACAGGAGACAACATGGCTGGAAATCTCATCGACTACCGGGTGGAAAAAGGCGTCGCAATTCTCGAGCTGAACGACCCCCCGGCCAACACCTACACCTATGAAATGAACAAGGAGCTCGATACGTGCATCCTGAATGCGCGTATGGACGACGACGTCTACGTCATCGTGCTCCGCGGCTCGGGCGACAAGTTCTTTTCCGCCGGCGCGAACATCAAGATGCTTTCCGAGGTCACGCCGCAGTTCAAGTACTACTTCTGCCTGCATGCGAACGAGACGCTGAACCGCCTCGAGCAGACGCCGAAGCTGGTCATCGCCGCGCTGAACGGGCACACCGTGGGCGGCGGACTGGAGATCGCAATGGCTGCCGACATCCGCATCGCCCTCGAAGGCGCCGGCAAAGTTGGACTGCCGGAAGTGAACCTCGGAGTGCTGCCGGGCACCGGCGGAACGCAGCGGCTGTCGCGCCTCGTCGGCAAGACCAAGTCGATCGAGCTGATGGTCGAGGGCGGCCTCTTCGACTTCGAGGAAGCGCTTCGTCTCGGCGTCGTCAACTACGTCTGGCCGGCCGAGCAGGACGGCAAGAAGTGGTGGGACCGCGTGATGGAGTACGCGTGGAGCTTCTGCCCGCCGAACAAGGCCGCGCGCGCCGTCGGCCGCATCAAGCGTTCGGTGCAGAGCGGCTGGGAGATTCCGTTCGAGTCCGCGCTGGCCATCGAGCGGGAGTTGCAGCAGCAGCTTTTCCAGAGCGACGACGCGAAGGAAGGCCTGGCCGCGTACAACCAGAAGCGCAAGCCGCAGTTCGCAGGAAAATAGTTGGCGTCCTGCCGGGTTGCTCAGTGGCAACCCGGCAGCGCAACGTCCATAATTCCTCATGCGCTACCGAAACCTTCACGGCACCGACCTCCAACTCTCCGAGCTCGGCTTCGGCACCTGGACGCTGACCACCGGCTGGTGGGGAACGTACACGGACGACGAAGCGCGCCGCCTCATCGAAATCGCGATCGATGCCGGCATCAACTACATCGACACCGCCGACGCCTACGGCAACGGCCGTGGCGAAACGATGCTCGCGCCGCTGCTGAAAAATCATCCGGACCTCATCGTCGGCACGAAGTTCGGCTACGACTTCTACAACAATCCCGAGCGCCCGCGCGGCCAGCGCGAACTGCCGCAGGACATGTCGCCGAAGTTCGTCCGCTTTGCCATTGAGCAATCGCTCAAACGCCTCGGCGTCGATCACGTCGCCATCTACCAGCCGCACAACCCGCGCGTGGTCACGCTGATGGAAGACGAGCATTGGGAGACGCTGGAGTCGCTGAAGAGCGAAGGAAAAATCCTCTCCTACGGTCCCTCCCTCGGGCCGGCCATCGGCTGGCGCGACGAAGGCATCTACGCGAACGCCGTCCGCCACGCGCCGGTCACCCAGATGATCTACAACGTGCTCGAGCAGGATCCCGGACGGGAGTTCATCCTCGCCGCCGAAAAAGGTCCGTCGTACGGTGGTGTAGCGGAGTCGATGAAAGGGGAGACGGGGAAGAAGGTCTGTGCGACGTCGTCGGCATTCGATCCGAACTTCCGAGCATGGAAAGCCGATCCGGAGTCGCAGTTCCTGATCCGCGTCACGCATTCGTCGGGCATGCTGGAGGGGCAGTACACACTCGACACAAAGTTCGACGAGACCGACCACCGCTCGCATCGTCCGCGCTCGTGGATGGTGGAAGGTCTCCAGAAAGTCGAACGCCTCGAGCCGCTTCGCAAACAGCGCGGCGTCACTCTCGGCCAACTCGCGCTGCTCTGGCTCTATGCACATCCGTCGATCGTGTCGTCGCTGCCGAACATCTACAACGAAGCGCAGATCGCCGAGTTCGCCGCCGCCTCGGAGCACCCACCGCTCGACGATGCGGAGATGGAACAGATTCACGAGATGTACGAACGCAACTTCGACATCACGCCGTACGTGGAAGAAGCGGCGACGGCGTAAAGGCTGCTGTCATCCTGAGCCGGCGGAGCTGCGTAGGCAAAGCCGGAGCAGCGGAGGACGGTCGAAGTACCCCCAACTGCTAACCCGGGAAGGGCGGCTGCGCGTCAAAAAGGGTTAGCAGCTGGGGGTCCTTCGAC
>JBAVBF010000119.1:0-10446 GCA_049586115.1 Thermoanaerobaculia bacterium
CCTGGATGCCGCCGGGCGCGACCGTCTCGTCGCCGAGCCCGGCGACGTCCGCGCCAGAGTGCGCGACCTCGTGGCAAGCGTCTGAACGCAACTTCGAGGGCCGCTCGGACGTATGTCACAATCGACGAAACGTCCCAACACAACCAGGAGGATTCATGTCGAAAAAACTGCTGCTGTCCCTTTGCGCCGTGCTGCTCACGGTTTCCGCGTTCGGCCAGACCGCCGATGAGCTGCTCGAGAAAAACCTCAAGGCAGAGGGCGGCAGGGAAAAACTCAAGGCCATCCAGTCGATGCGCCTGACCGGAAAGATGAAGATGGGCCCGATGGAAGCGCCGATCACGATCGTCAAGGCGCGCCCCTCGGAAATGCGCGTCGATTTCACGATTCAGGGAATGACCGGCACGTCGGCCTACGACGGCTCGACCGGCTGGAACCTGATGCCGTTCATGGGCAACAAAGATCCGCAGAAGATGACCGAGGAGCAGTTGAAGGACATCCGCGTCGAAGCCGACTTCGACGGGCCGACGTTCGACTACAAGGCCAAGGGCAACAAGGTCGAGTACGTCGGGAAAGTCGATACCGAGGGAACGCCGACGTACAAACTGCACGTCACGACCAAGGAAGGCAAAGAGTCGAACGTCTATCTCGACGCGGAGACGTACCTCGTCATCCGCACCGAAGCCACGCGCAACGTGCAGGGGCAGGACCTCGAGATGGAGACGACGATCGGCGACTACAAAACCGTCGACGGAGTGACGATGCCCTACTCGATGGAAAGCCACGTGAAGGGCAAAGAAGGGATGGGCGGACAGGCCATCACCATCGAGAAGATCGAGCTGAATCCGAAGGTGGACGCTGCGATGTTCAAGATGCCGGTCGTCGCCGCGGCCCCGAAACCGGAAGAGAAGAAACCGCAGTAGAGTTCGTGGGGCCGGGCATTCCCCGGCCCCATTTCGAATGCCTCGCTCCACCATTACAACCGAGCGCCTCGTGCTGCGCCCATTCACTCCCGCCGATGCGCCGGCGATCCAGCGGCTGGCCTCGGATCGCGAGATCGCCGCGAGCACGCTGCTGATCCCGCATCCATATCCCGAGGGCGCCGCGGCGGAATGGATCGAAGGGCATGACGACACGTCCCACAATCACATCTTCGCCATCACGCCACGCGAGGGCGGCGAAGCGATGGGCGCGATCGGTCTTCACGTCGACAGCAACCACGACCGCGCCGAAATCGGCTATTGGATCGGCGTCCCGTACTGGAATCGCGGTTATGTGTCCGAGGCGGCGAAGGCGATCGTCGACTACGTCTTCAACACACTCAATCTGAACCGCGTCTTCGCGTTTCACTTCACCCGCAACCCCGCCTCCGGACGCGTCCTGCAGAAGATCGGCATGAAACGCGAAGGAACGATGCGCCAGCACATCGTCAAATGGGACGAACACGTGGATGTGGATTACTACGGAGCGGTGCGGGGGGAGTGGGGAAGGGAGTGAATCATGATCACTGCTATCGAAGCCCTGAAGCGCCTTCGCGATGGCAACCGGCGATTTGTCGAGGCCGAGGGGCTGAGGAATCCTGGACATCGTCCGTCGCTCGCCGATGGCCAGGAGCCATTTGCGATTGTGTTGGGGTGTTCGGACTCGCGCGTTCCAGCGGAACTGGTCTTTGACCTCGGGTTCGGCGATCTGTTCGTGATTCGCGTCGCGGGCAACATCGTCGCGCCGTCGCAGGTGGGGAGTGTTGAATTCGCGGCGGCGCGATTTGGAACGCCGTTGGTCGTCGTCATGGGTCACACGCAATGCGGCGCGATCACGGCCACGCTCGAAGAGCTGGCGGGGAAGGCCAGCGAATCCCGCAACCTGCGATCCATCGTCGATCGCGTGCGGCCGTCCGTTGAAAGTGTGATGGCGGTCCGCGGCGACCTCGACGTGGCCACGTTGACGCGCGAAGCCGTTCGAGCGAACGTCCGCGCGTCCGCCGACCACCTCCGGCACGGCTCCGAAATCCTCGAACGCCTGATCCGCGACGGAGGCTTTCTCGTCGTCGGCGCGGAGTATTCGCTGGAAACCGGGACCGTCGACTTTTTCGACGGCGTGCCGGAAACCTAGAGGCGTGAAGGACTACCCGCCGATCTCCATGAACTCCTCATGCGTCAATGAAATCGCTGCGGCGCCGATGTTTTCCTCGAGGTGTTGAACCTTCGACGTTCCTGGGATCGGCAGCATCACGTTGGAGCGTTTCAGCAGCCAGGCCAGCGCGATCTGGGCGGGCGTGGCGTGGTGGCGTTCGGCGATTCGTGCGAGCGGGCCGCCGTTTTCGGCGAGCTTGCCTGTCTGTAGGGGGAACCAGGGGATGAAGGCGATGTTCTCGGCGTCGCAGTAGTCGAGGACGTTTTCCCATTCGACGTCCGCCAGGTTGTAGCGGTTCTGGACGGAGACAACGTCGAAGAATTTGCGGGCGCGATCGATCTCCTCGATGGTCACTTCCGACAATCCGACGTGGCGGATTTTTCCTTCTCGCTGGAACTCGCGGATCGCGCCGAACTGATCGGCCTCGGGGACGTCTGGATCGATGCGGTGAAGTTGCCAGAGGTCGATGCGATCGAGCCGGAGCCGCCGCAGGCTTCCTTCAACTCCCTGGCGCAGCAGCTCCGGGCGGCCATTGACCGGCCATTGATTGGGACCGGTGCGTTCGAGCCCACCCTTCGTCGCGATGACGAGATCTTCCGGATACGGATACAACGCCTCGGCAATCAACTCTTCGCTGACGTACGGACCGTAGGCCTCGGCGGTGTCGATGAGATTCACGCCGAGCTCGATAGCGCGGCGGAGCACGGCCAGCGATTCGGCGTGATCGGCGGGCGGACCCCAGATGCCGTTGCCGGTGATGCGCATCGCGCCGAAACCGAGACGGTGGACGGGAAGGTCGCCGCCGAGGTTGAACGTGCCGCTTTGCGCGGCGTCGAGAGTTGCAGTGGTCATACGTTGCTCCTTACGGCTTTGCTCGAAGGTATTGATCCGGCCACGGAACGTCGACGCCGAGGATGTGCGCGGCATGGAGCGGCCAGTAGGGATCGCGCAGCAGTTCCCGGGCCAGCAGGACGGCGTCGGCGGAACCGGTGCTGATGATTTCCTCGGCTTGATGCGCATCGGTGATCAGTCCCACCGCTCCGGTCGCGACGCCTGCCGCGGCGCGAATCGCACGTGCGAACGGCACTTGATAGCCGGGACCGATTTCGATCTTCGCGCCGGGAATCGCGCCGCCGCTGGAGCAGTCGATGAGGTCGACGCCGAGGCCGCGCAGGTGCTTCGCGAATTCGATCGACTGCGGCAGATCCCAGCCGCCCTCGGCCCAATCGGATGCGGAAATGCGTACGAAGAGGGGCAGGCGATCGGGCCAGGTCTGGCGGACTCGTTCGGCGACGCGGAGCGGGAAGCGCATGCGGTTTTCGAGCGATCCGCCGTAGTCGTCCGTCCTCACGTTGCTGAGCGGCGAAAGGAACTCGTGCAGCAGGTAGCCGTGCGCCATGTGCAGTTCGACGACGCGGAACCCTGCATCGAGCGCCAGTTCGGTGGATCGAACGAATTGCTCGACGATCTCATCGATCTCGTCCGCCGTCAGCTCATGGGGAAGCGGCTCAGCATCGCGGAACGGAATCGGACTCGGCGCAAGCGTTTGCCATGCATTTGGACCTTCGCGGATGACCCGCCCGCCGCGCCACGGCACATCCGTCGAGGCCTTTCGTCCGGCATGCGCGAGCTGGATGCCGGCGACAGCGCCGTTGGCCTCGATAAACGCCACGATCGGACGGAACGCATCGGCATGTTGTTGCGACCAGATGCCGCTGTCCCAGGCGGTGATGCGGCCTTCGGGCGAGACGCCGCTCGCTTCGACCATAACCAATCCCGCGCCGCCGACGGCACGGCTGCCGAGGTGGACGAGATGCCAGTCGTTCGGGAGGCCGTCATCGCTCGAGTACTGGCACATGGGCGAGACGAAAACGCGGTTTCGGAACGTGACGGCGCGGATCGTGAAACTGTCGAAAAGGTGCATGATTTTCGTCGGGCGGCAGGAGTATAGCCGTGGCCGTCAGGGGACGTTTGACGCGTCCCATGCGTATACCGTTCGGCTACCATGCCATAGCGCCGCGGCCCGACGTGGCGCGACCGATTAAAGGAGATTTCATGACTCTCATTTCCCGCATTTCCATCTGCATGCTGATCGCGGCGGCAGCGATTCCTGCCGTGGCGCAGACATCGCGGCGCCGCGCTGTTTCGCCGGCGGTCGCGAGCGGACCTACGATCAAGGTTCTCGTAACCGTGAAGGATTCTTCGAACGGACTTCCCGTGGCCTCGGCCAATGTCACCTACGCCGGTCAGACGCAGATCACGAACGGCAGCGGGCAGGTCTCCCTCAGCCTGCCCATCGGCAAGCCGGCTGTGGTTACGGTGGTGCACCCCGCCTTCGCTCCGTTCTCGCAGACGATCACGGCGCAGGTTGACGGCACGTATGAGTTGTCACTCACCGAGAACCTCTCCGTCACGATCAAAACGAAGACGAATGAAACGCATGTTGTCGATATCGGCACCGCGCAATTCGCGAATGCGGCGATCTTCAGCAATCCCACTCGGTCGGACGCCGCTAATTTCTGCAAAGAGGATGGCTCCGATTTCACTCCCGACAAGACTGAGTTCGCACGCATCCTCGGTCCGGGCGTATTGGAGAGTGCGGGGCAGTGCTGCCAGCTCGGCAAGGTGGTTTCGGCGAATGTGGAGATGAAATCGGGCGCCCACCTGAAGGTCTACTTCAAGGACAGTTGCTCCGGTAACGAAGTCGATTTCGTCGGCCGCGAAAAATCGACGGGGCTGTATCAGTACTTCCGGTTCACCGACATCGCCGAGATCGATTTTCCGTAGCGCACATCGGGGTTGGGCAGGGCGCGGTAGACTGCGATTGTGGTCAGCATCGATCCGCGCTTTGCCCTTGCCGCCGCTTCAGACGACATCGAGCGCGTCTATGCGAAGCAGCGCGCGAACCGCGATCGCGTAGCGGCCACGTCGCCCGCCGAGCGGATCGAGAAGCTCCGCCGCTTCCACGCCGCGATGTTCGCGTACCGCGCCGAGTTTTATGGCGCGCTTTGGGCGGACTACCAGAAGCCGGCGCCGGAAGTCGACATGTCCGAGATTTACCCGGTCGTCTCCGAAGCGCGGCACGCCATCCGGCACCTGCGCCGCTGGATGCGCCCGCGGCGCGTGGCAACGCCGCTCGCGCTCCTCGGATCGCGCTCGCGCATCGTGCACGAAGCGAAAGGCGTCGTCCTGATCCTTTCGCCCTGGAACTTCCCGGTGAACCTGACGCTCGCGCCGTTCGTCTCCGCGATTGCCGCGGGCAACTGCGTGGTCATGAAGCCGTCCGAGATGACGCCGCATACGAGCGCGCTGATGAAACGGATCATCGGCGAGCTGTTCGACGAAGGCGAAGCTGCCGTCATCGAGGGAGATGCGGGCGTTGCCGAGGGGCTGCTGAGAAAGAAGTGGGACCACATCTTCTTCACCGGCAGTCCCGCCGTCGGCCGTGTCGTAATGAAAGCAGCAGCCGAGCATCTGACGCCGGTCACGCTCGAACTGGGCGGCAAGTCGCCGGTCATCGTCGACCGCACCGCGAATCTCGACGAAGCCGCGAAGAAGATCGCGTGGGGCAAATTTCTCAACTGCGGCCAGATCTGTATCGCGCCCGACTACCTGCTCGTCGATGAAGCGATCCAGGCGCCGTTCGTCGAAAAACTGCGCGCGGCAATCGCGCCGGAGACGGGACTCATCGTCAACGACCGTCACGCCGCACGCGTCAAGCAGCTGTTCGATGACGCGGTTTCCGGCGGCGCGGAAGTCGTCGCCGGCGGCGGCTTCAATCAACGCGCCATCGCGCCGACGCTGCTGACGAACGTCGATCCGGAATCGCCGGTGATGCAGCAGGAAATCTTCGGACCGCTGCTGCCGATGATCACCTATCACTCGCTCGATGACGCGCTGCGCATCATTGCCGCGCGCGAAAAGCCGCTCGTGCTCTATCTCTTCAGCCGGAGCCGGAAAGTGATCGACGACGTGCTGCGCCGGACCACGGCCGGCGGCACGGCGATCAACGACACGCTCGTGCAGTTCTACCAGCTCAACCTGCCGTTCGGCGGAGTGGGGGAGAGCGGCGTCGGCAAAGCGCACGGCCAGTTCGGTTTCGAAGCGTTCTCGAACGCGCGCGGCGTCTTCGAGCAGCCGACGCGCTTCAGCGCAATCCAGCTGTTGTATCCGCCCTACACGAAGTTCAAGAAAAAACTCATCGACATCACTCTCCGATACTTCTAAGTGCGCCGATTTCCGTTACTTCTTCTGATCGTTACTGGTGCCGCGTGCGGCATCGTTGCGGTCGGATTTCACAAGCTGGTCGACGCGATGCGCTCGCTGCTCATTGGCGCGGCGCTCCGTCAGCACACGCCGCTGCGCTACGCGCTCGTGATCGCCGTGCCCGCCGTGGCGTCGTTCCTGATCGCGCTCGTGATTCGCCGTGTCGCACCGTTCGCGTCGGGCGCAAACCTGGCCCGCGTCCGCCGCGCGTATGAGGATGACGTCGCAGTCCTCGACGATCGCAGCATCCTGGCCACGCTCGCGCTCACTCCCGTCTCGCTCGGCGCGGGCGCGCCGCTCGGCCCCGAGGGACCGACGGTGGTCATCGCGAGCGGCGCGGCGATGTGGATTGCGAGGATCGCTCGCGCGCCGAAGCGCATCGTGCGGAGCATGATTCCGGTCGGCACCGCTGCGGGTATCGCCGCGATTTTCAACACGCCGATTACGGGCGTCGTCTTCGCGATGGAAGAAGTGATGGGCACCGCCAGCCGCGACCTCCTCGGCGGCACGATCGTCGCCGCGGTCGCAGCGGCGGTGGTGGAGCGGCTGATGCTCGGCGGAAGACCGATTCTGCCGGTCTCGCCGGCGTCGTGGACCGATCTGCGCGAATTGATCGGCTTCGCCGCCGCCGGAGTCGTGGCAGGAATCGCCGGCGGCATCGCCATCGCGGCGATCTGGAAACTGCGGCGCCTCATGGCCGGAGTGATTCCGCATATCGCGATTCGCGCCGCGGCCGGCGGCGCGATCGTCGGCGGTATCGGCGTCTTCGTTCCGCGCATCCTCAGCGTCGGCTACGAGACTACGTCGCTCTTCCTGCACGGCGGCGCGACGTTGCGCGACTCGGCAATCGCCTTCGTTGGAAAGATCGCCGCGTTCGTGGCGGCATTGTCGTGCGGCGTCATCGGCGGGACGTTCGCGCCATCGCTCTTCATCGGCGCGGCGCTCGGCGGCAGCATCGGCCATGCCGCTGCGCTCGTACTGCCGCACGCGCATGTCAATCCGGGGGCCTACGCGCTGATCGGCATGGGCGCGTTCTTCGCGGCGTTTCTTCGCTGCCCGGTGTCGGCAGTGCTGATCGTTTTCGAAACCACGGGCGACTACGGCCTCGTGCTGCCGGTGATGCTGGCCGTCGCCATCGCCACGAGCCTCTCACGCCGTATCGCGCCGCATAGCCTTACCGAATTGCAGATGCACGAGGAAGGGTTCCGCGAGCCGGTCGAAGCGAACGATCCGCTGGCCGGCCTCACCGCGGCCGACGTCATGAGCGCCAGCATCGTCACCGTTCGCGCCGACCTCTCGATGCTCGACGCCGCGCGGCGCATTTCCGGAACACGCCATCGCGCGTATCCGGTCGTCAACGAGGACGGCAAGCTTCTCGGTGTCCTCCGGTCTTCCGCGATCGAAGTCGCCGCGCAGTCAGGAACGATGGACGAGCCGATCGCCGCGCATGTGCAGCCGAACATCATCGTGGCCAACGCCTCGGACGACATGCTCGACCTGGTCCGCCGGCTCGCGCATGCAAGCGTCGATCGTTGCCCGGTCATCGACGACGACGGCCGCGTCGCGGGATTCATCAGCCCGGCCGACATCCTCCGCACGCGGTTGCGCACGTACTCACACGGTGCGGAGCACGGCGAATAGCGAGACGGACGAGATCGCGATCCAGAGCAGGATGCCGAGGATGAGTGGCCGCGCTCCGACAGCGGCGATCGATTTGCGCGAGAGCCCGGCGCCGATCAGGAAGAGGGTGATGGTCAGCCCGATCTTCGCGAGCATCGTCAGCGTCGACCACACTTCGGCCGGCGCGGCGATGTAGGTTCGGAGCACCGACGCGACGACGAACCAAAGGATGAACCAGGGGATCGTCACCTTCGCCGATTTGCGTTTGAAGAAGAACGCGGTCGCCAGCGTGACGGGAACGATCCAGAGTGCGCGCGTCAGCTTTACGGTGGTCGCGATCTGCAGCGCATCCGCTCCGTATTTCGCGGCGGCGCCGACGACGGAGCTCGTGTCGTGAATCGCAATCGCGGCCCAGACGCCGAACTGCGGCTGCGTCATGCCGAGGCGGTGGCCGATCATCGGGAAGATGAAGAGCGCGATCGAGTTGAGGATAAAGACCGTGCCGAGAGCGACCGACATCTCTTCATCGGTCGCGTTGAGCACCGGGCCGACCGCGGCAATCGCGCTTCCGCCGCAGATCGCCGTCCCCGACGAAATGAGATGCGACGTCGTCCGGCTGATGTTCATCGCGCGGCCGATGAGGAAGCCGAGGAGCAATGTGCCGACGATGGTGACGATGGTAAAGAGGAAGCCTGTGCGGCCGGCCTCGACCACCTTCTGCAGATTCATCCCGAAGCCGAGCAGAACGACGGACGTCTGCAGGAGAAGCTTGGTCGCTTTCGAATTGCGCGACGCGAACGGATGGCCGAGCGTCAGCGCGAGCGCGAGGCCGAGGACGAGCGCGACCGGCGGCGACGCCCACGGCGTGACGCAGAAAATCAGAAGCGCGGCGAAAACCGTGATGCGGAGCGCTTGCACTACGTGAGATTGGCGCGGAAGAACTCGACGGTCCGCTGCCACGCGTCTTTCGCGGCCTCTTCGTTGTAGTTCCTGCCGCTGTCGTTGAAGAAGGCGTGGCCGGTGTCGGGATAGACGATGAGGCGAACGTCTTTACCCATCTCCTCGAGCTGCTTCGCCAGCGCGCGGCCTTTGTCGGCCGGCACGCCCTGATCGTTTTCGGCGTAGATCAGCATGATGGGCGCGTTGAGGTTCTCCCAGGCCGGATTCACTTTTTGAAAGCCGCCGTAGAAGCTGACCGCGGCTGCGACGTTCGCTTCCTTCGTGGCGGTGAACTGCGCCAGCGCGCCGCCCGCGCAGAATCCGACGACACCGTAAGTCCTGGTCGTGCACTCGGGACGACTGAGGAGATAGTTGCCGGCGCCGGCGATTTCCTTCTCCGCGCGGTCGACATCGAGCTCCATCAGGATCCGGCCGGCTTCATCGGGAGACGTCGTCGTTTTGCCGTGATAGAGATCAGGCGCAATCGCGGAGAAGCCTTCGCCGGCGAAGCGGTCGACGATCTCTTCGATGTGCGGCACGAGGCCCCACCACTCCTGAATGACGACGATGCCCGGACCGTTGCCCGCGAAATAGCCCTGACATGTATGCCCGTTCGAAGGAAATTCAACGCGTTCGCCCATTCGGATCCTCCAGGAAAATCGCGCGGATTCTAATGCAGTGCGGAACCGATGCCGCGCGTGGCCCGTATTCATGGCAGAATAACCAAGCCCGGAGAGAGGGATCAAATGACGTTAACGAAGGAACAGGTTTCCGGACTGGCCAAAACACCGCGCTGTCCGCGTTGCGATCTCAACAAGACGATCGGCAATGCCCTCTGCCGCAGTTGTCGCGCGAAGCTTCCCGAAAACATGCGGCTGGCGCTGGAACGGATCCCGTCGAAAGATGCGTGGACGGTTTCGCGCGCCGTGCGTGCGGCGGCCCGCTACTTCGACGTGCATTTCCAGTCGGTGCGGAACTTCGGCGGCGGTCGTCCGCGCTAACTAGCGAATCCGGACGGATTGCTCCGCGATGTCGGCCAGTTCGTCGATATGCGCTTCGCGCGCCTTCGCGGCGATCTCCTCGGTCTGCTTCCGCGACTGCGGCGCGCGCGTCCACGCTGCCGCGAGCGAAGCCCGCTTCATCCGCGGTGACGCGTCGTTCCAGTGCCGCAGATCGGCGACGCGCAGCGTGCTTTTCGCGTCGCCCGCGCGAAGGGTGGCGATGGTCTCATCCGTTTTCGCGTTCGGCTTGAACTCGATCTCGTACAACGCGGTCGCATTCGCTTCGACCGAACCGGTCAGTGGACGATGGACTGCGACGGCGTCGCCAAATGTGAGGTCGAGCGGCGCGGACGTTTGGCCGGGAGCATCGACGGACACACGCAGCAGCCACTTGTTCGCATCGAGCGGCGTCGCTGATGCTTCGAGCTCGATACGCAAATTGCCAGGCTTGCGTTCCGGCGCGGCGAAGTGCTGTACGAATGCGTAGGCG
>JBAVBF010000120.1:0-20333 GCA_049586115.1 Thermoanaerobaculia bacterium
AGTCGTAGCGCTGCGTGTGGCCGAGGGGGTCGCTGCCCGAGATCATGTTGTGGCCGGTGTCGTAGCCAAACGTCCAGCTTTTTCCAGCCGTATCGATCACGGTAGTCAGATCGTTTCCGCTGTAGACGTAGTGGACGGCGCGGCCACCGAGGTCGGTGACCTGCGAGATTTTCCCAGACGTGTAAGCAAATGTCAGCGCCGTGCGTCCCGCGGCATCAATGACAGTCGTTAGGTTGCCCGACGAATCGTGATTGACCGTGATGGTATTCCCGTTCAGGTCTGACTGCGACGCGAGCAGACCATTCGCAGTGAATGTGAACTGCATTCCTCCTTTAAAGCGCATTATCCATCCGCCGGCGCTCGAGATAAGCGCGATGTGCTTGCCGGCGGGAGCAACGTACACGCCTGCCTGTTGCGCGAACCGGTGCTCCGTGCCGTCCGCCTCGCGATAGGTGACCGAGCCGTCGCTGTTGGTGGTCAGAGTCTCGCCGTAGTTAAAGGTCCAGCCGCAGCCGAATGGACCGTCATAAGACGACCGGCTGTTGTACGTCCGCGACAGCGCGATAGGAATGCCACGCGCGACGATGGAGACGTCGCTCATCGAGCGATACATATTGCCGCTGGACAGGTTCACTGGGTCACCTTGTGTCGTCGAGGGGCTCTCATCTTCACTTTCGTCGCCTCCGAGCAGTGCAAGCAGCTCGCGAAACAGGTCGCCAAAAGGTGAATTCGAGAGCCAAAACTCGCTTCCTAGCAACTCCTGAACGCCCTCGGTTGCCTCACCGACGTCGCTGCCGCCGGCCAGGCCTCCCGAAATCGGATACGTCGCCGCGCCGGTGGAGGGATCTTCGAGGATGTAGCCGGTTCCGGTCCAATGACCTAGCGAGATCGGATTCGGAGCGAGCTTGGCGATGCGGCCCTGGGCCACGGCGCCTCGGATTTCGTTTTCGACATCGGCATCGAGATTGGCAGTAGTGAGGACGGAGTCGACGTTGCCGCTGTTGACGGTATAGAGCGTCTGGCCGGCGATGCGCGCGAGGAGCAGCGCTTTGGCGGCGGATATGCCCTGCTGCGACTCCATCTCTTCCCAGATCGCTCCCTCGCGGAAGGAGCTCTCGAGGCCCGCCAGCGAGACGACCTCGCTCCGGTGGCTGACGTCGTCGCTGCCGATCGGGACGACGCCGACGAGCAGGCGCGACACATCGATGTTGTTCTCGGCCGGCGTTAGACGGATTGGCGCGCCGGCCACGTTGTAGCTGACATCCACCTGCCGCCGCACGTCCGCTTCGAAGACACGCTTGACCGAGCGATGCCAGCGCAGGCCGGCGGCGAGACGAAGGCCATCGTCGACGTGCTGCATGTAGCGGAGACCAATCAGCAGCAATTTCTCCGACACGATCGCGTCCACGTTGGTCAGTGAGGTCAGCCGCTGCGCGCGAGCCGTGAGCAGCCAGTCGGGAACGTCGCCGGCGTCGAAAACGAGCGTGTGCGTCTCACCAGCAACGACGTTGTGATGCGTACTGTCGTCGGCGACGTTCGGCTGGTGGAAGGCAACGTTCAGGTCGAGCGCGGCGCCGGCCGGAACGCCGGCTCCTTCGGCGACCGATACGTCATCAATGGCGATGACCGGCTTCAGATGCACGAGGTAGGCAGGCGTGTTGAAGAGGCCCCCGTAACTCGTGATCGTAGCGGCGTCGTCGGGCGTCGCAGGTGGAAAGGTAACGGTGAGCTTCTTGCCGTAAAGGTCGGAGAGATTTGCGGCATACGAAATGCCGGAGATGGTCACCGTCACACGCTGGCTCTGATCTGCGGGAGGATCGGCGGCCAAGCCGAGCGTCTGCGTAATGGCGGTGGTCAGTGTCGACGGAACGAACGGATAGTTGTCGGCGCGGATCGTGCCGGTCTTCGGCACCTGCCCGAGGTTCTTGCAATCGAGGTTGTTCGCGCGGATGTAGGACCAGACTTTGTCGGAGTAAAAGTCCGCCGGCGATTGAATCGCGGCGTGCTGCAGGTAGTCATCCTCGTTCCAGATGGCGTTGGTGGCGATGCCGGGCTGATAGTTGTACCGCTTGAACGACGGATCCATGCGCACCCAGGTGTCGGCGGTCCCGGACGTAGCTCCACGATTCGGCAGATACGGGATGAACGCGCGCACCCAGGCGTGAGTCATGTCGACGGCGACCGGCGTTGAGCCGTTCATGATGAGCTGACCATCGAAGCCGGCCGTAGCCAGGAGATTGGCGGCTTGCAGCGGATCTTCGGTGCCGGCCAGATTCATCGCCTTCTCCATCGGCACGGTGACGCGTCCCCATTCGATCTGTGCCTGATAGCCCTTTGCGATGAGCAGGTCGCGCAGCAGCACGGCCTGGTCCCAATCGTTGCCGGCCATCTCCTTGAGCGTTCCGAGCGAACCTTTGGCGATGCCGCTGTAGGCCTGAAAATTCACGCGGTCGTGGACGAAGGTGAAGATCTTTGCGGGAGTGTCGAGCGTCTGCGCGACGGCGTTGACGTCGCTCGGGACCGATGTCGCAGCCGGGACGAATTTTGTCGATGTGGCGGTGATGCCGCGCGGAACGAGAGCCGATGCCGGCCCGTTCGACAGCGCCTGGACGGAGGGCGACGAAGTTCGCCGTACCATGGAACGGTAGCCGTCCTTGAACGGAAACGGATCGTGCGTCCAACGCGATTTTGCTTCGCGGATTGCAAGCGTTCCGGCGACGGCGCTTTTCAGTTGACGGAGCGTGCCGCCGAGATTTTCGTCGTCGACGGGAGCGCCGCTTCCGATGACGGAGCGGACGTTGCGGCGCAGCTCCTCGATCGCGGCGCGCATCTCACGGTCGCGCGACTTCGCGATGGGCGGCAGATCGTCATCGATCTTCGGCAGCAGGTCTTTGTCGATCAGCTGCGCCATCGACTGCAGCTCGCCTCGGATTCCATTGGTCGCCTTGCGCGTGCGTTCCGGCGCGGACGCGAGGCGGACCAGATTCGCCAGTTTGGCGATGGCGGTATCGGCGGCAACCAGCGCGTACCGGCGTTTTGTCTGGGCGATGGCGCTGCGAATGTCGAGCGGCTGTTGCGCGGCGTCCGGCTGCGCGGTGAGACCGAGCGACGATTCCGCCCAGTTCATCAGCCGGTGCCAGTCGAAGGAACGCCGGCCGTCCGGATGCAGGAGAAACTCCGGATCGACTCCGAGCTTTGCAGCGATGGCCCGAACCTCGGCTTCCTTTGCGCGCTGTTGTTCGAGCGCGTAAAGGTACGTGGTGGGATCGATGAACGCATAGAGCGACGTAACGACGATGGCCGTTGTCAGTGCGCGGCCGGCGGCGCCGGCGAGAAACGTGCGAAATCTGCGAATGATCTTCATCTGTCGTTTTCCTTACGGGACGAGCCGGCTCTGCCACCAGAGGAGCAATCGATCCGTGTCGCGGCGTGCGGCAGTGGAGTCGATGGAGATCGAGTCGAGATCGCTGGTGATCTTCAGGAGGTCGTCAATCGCGGTGGTGCCGCTGGTGTTCGAGAGCGCGCGCAACGCGGTGAGCTGATTGCGGGCATCGTTGACCTTGCTTTGGTCCTTCGACGGAGCGGCCGTTCCGAGCGCCGTGAGATCGGAGGAGAGTGCCGACTCGATGGCGAGCCGGTCGGCGCCGACGGTAAATGCGAGGGTCTTCGTCGAGACCGGCTGGCCGGCCACGACGAGCGTTCCGCTCAGGTTGTACGTCCCGATTGCATCGGGCAGACGGACGCGCAGGCCGAGGTGCGTAGTCGTTCCGCCCGGTACCGTGACCGTCCAAGACGGGGGTGACGTTGTCGTGAGTTGCGGCGACGCGGCCACGATCACCACTCCCGCAGGCAAGGCGACATTCAATGTGACTGTCTGCGAGCCGCCGGTGGGCGCCGTGATCGCGAAATCAGCGGCCACGACGGTGCGGGCGTCCGTGCCCACAGTTCGGCTCGCGTACGTGAAGGCGCCGTGGAGGAAGTTCGCGAGGCTGGAAGTGGGAGTGTTCTCCGCGTCGAATGGAAAGACGACGACATGGCCGCTGCCAAAGACGTTGTAGCTGATCGCCGGCGCGCTCGTGGCCGCAATGTTCGCGGCGGACTTGGCGGTGCCGAGAGTGATCTTCACACCGTCGCCGTTCACGGTCAGCTGGCCGGGAGTGGCGATGGGACTGGTGACGACGTTCAGCAACGTGGAGCTGGCGTTGAGCTTTCCGTTGAATGACGTTCCGAGCGCGTCCGCAAGTTTCGGCATGGCGTCGGGATGGTCTTTGATGACCAGCAGACCGATACCTGCGGCAATCGTTTCCGACATCTCGCCCGCGATCTTCGGCTCCGCGGTCGGCGGAGGATCGAGGATGGCCAGCGTGTAGGCGCCGGTGCGAAGTTGCGCCAGGAATGTGTTTTCGTCGCCGACGATCACCCACGGAATGCCGACGCTGGTGAGCGTGCCGGTCATGAACGGCGGAGGCGCCGGCGTACACGAATGGCCGCTGTTGCCGGGGCTGCAGTTTGACCAAAGCAAGGCGTAGGGCGTCGATGATGCGCCAACGGAGAGCGTTGGCTGCGTGGCCGCGGGCGTGACGGTGAAGTTTGCGGTGGCGAGCGTCACCTGCGTGCCGGTGATCGTGGAGATGAGCGTGGCGGTGTAGGTGGCAGGCGGCAGCGATGCCGTCGGATACGTGAGGGACTTGACCGCGGACGAGTTCAGGGCCACGGACAAGGCAAAGGAGAGCGTGTCATTGGAGATCTTCACCGCGAACGGTGCATCGGTAAGCGCGGCGTTGCCGTGATCGAAGATCGTCGCCGAAATCGGCAGAGTGTCGCCTTGCGCGACACTGCTGCTCGTGCTGACGGTTCCTGTGATTCCGACGCCGCTGACTGCTGACGAGCGGATCGTGAACGTCATCGACTTCTGCGAGAGCGTAGCGCCCGACGCGTCTTTAACGACGGCGGTCAGCGTGTAGGCGCCCGGAGCAACGGTGGGCGTGACCGGCCAGTCGAAGGACGTTGTGGCCGTGGCGCCCGGAGCGATTGAAGCGATCGTTTTCGAGTCGGTATTGATGACGGCGTTCGAGGAATTGGTGATGGTGACCACGACGGAAACGTTGGTCAGCGTTCCGGGACCGCTGGTGTACGCCACGGTCGTCGTCTCGTGGAGCGTCTCGTTGCAGTCGTATGCAGACTTGTCGGTGGCCACGGTGACATTCACGACGGTGGGCACGGGGTTCACGGTGAACGTCGTGGCCGCCAGAGTCACCGGCGCGGCGGTGATCATCGAAACAAGAGTGGCGGTGTAGCTACCAGGTGCGAGATTGTGCGTGTCGTACGTGAGTGTCTTCGAGGCGCTGCCGGCGAGCGGCACCGAGAGCGTGAACGGAATCGTGTCGCTGGCGATGTTTACGGCGAACGGAGCATCGGTAAGTGCGGCGTTGCCACCGTCGGTAATCGTCGCGGTGAGAGGGAGGGCATCGCCTTTCGTCACCGATGCATTCGTGGCGAGAGTGCCCGAGACGCCCGCGCCGCTCTGTGCGCTCGAGCGGATCGTAAACGTTGATGATTGCTGGGCCAGCGTCGCGCTGCCGCTGTCCTTCACAACGACCGCCAGCGTGTAGGTTCCCGGCGCCGCAGTGCCTACCGGCCAGTTGAAGGTGGTCGTTGCTGTTGTACCCGGCGAAAGCGACGGAATCGTGCTCGATCCGGTAGCCATGACCACGTTCGACGCGTTCGTGATCGTGGCGGTGACCGCAAGATTCGTCAGCGGTCCCGGTCCAGTCACGTACTGCACCGTCGTCGTTTCGTGCAGCGTATTGCCGGCGTCATACGACGTCTTGTCGTTGGCGATCGAAGCGGTGACGGAAACCGGAATCGGATTCACGGTGACACTGGCCGTGGCCAGAGTCACCGGCGCGCCCGTGATGTTCGAAACGAGATTTGCGGTATAGCTGCCCGGCGAGAGCGAACCGGTCGCGTACGTGAGCTGCTTCGAGGCCGAACCGCCCATCGGCACGGAAAGCGTGAAGGTGAGCGTGTCGGCGCCGATGGTAACGGCGAATGGCGCGTTGGTGAGCGGCGCGTTGCCATCGTCATGGATGGTGGCCGTGAGCGTCAGCGGATCGCCCTTGATGACCGGACTATCGGTCGTCAGCGTTCCGGTCACACCGATCCCGCTTGCCGCCGTCGAACGAATCGTGAACGTTGCCGATTTCTGCGCGAGCGTGGCGCCGCCGGAGTCTTTGACGGTGGCCGCAAGTGTGTACGTGCCGGGCGCTGTCGTGCCCACCAGCCAGTTGAAGGACGTCGTAGTGCTCGTCCCGGGCGCGATCGAGGCAATGGTCGCAGTCGACGTCGTGATGACGGCGTTCGACGCGTTGGTGATCGTGGCCACAACGGAAACGTTGCTCAATGGCGCAGGACCGGTCGCGTACTGCACGGTCGTGGTCTCGTGCAGCGTGTCGCCGGCGTCGTAGGAGGGTTTGTCGGTGTCAACCGAGGCGGCTACGCTGACGGGGATCGCAGTGACGGTGAACGTGGCCGTGTCCAGGGTCGCCGCTGAACCGGTGATGTTCGACAGGAGCGTTGCCGTGTAATTGCCGGGTGCCAGCGAGCTGGTGCTGTACGTGAGTGACTTCGTCGCCGAGCCGGCCAACGGTACCGAGAGCGTGAACGGCAGCGTGTCGGAAGCAATCGTGACCGCGAACGGAGCGTTCGTCAGCGCGGCGTTTCCGCCGTTGGTGATCGCCGCCGTGAGGGGGAGCGTGTCACCCTGCGTCACGGCCGCGCTGGTGGTGAGCGTACCGGTAACCCCCGCGCCGCTCGTGGCGGTCGACCGAATCGTAAACGTCGCCGAGCTCTGCGCCAGCGTGGCGCCACCGGAATCCTTGACCAGAACAGCAAGCGTGTAGGTGCCGGGCGCAGTCGTACCCACCGGCCAGTCGAAGTTTGTCGTCGCCGTCGTACCGGGCGCGATTGAAGGGATCGTCGATGTCGATGTTGCAACTGAGGCGTTGGCCGCGTCGGTGATCGTCGCCGTGACTGCGACATTCGACAGTGCTGCGGCGCCGCTCACGTACTGGACGCTCGTGGTCTCGTGAAGCGTGTCGCCTGCATCGTAGGAAGATTTGTCGAGCGTTACCGAGGCCAGTACGACCGTCTGCGGTGCGGCCACGGTGAATGACGTCCGGCTCAGCGTGACCGGTGTTCCGGAGATGAGCGAGACGAGCCACGCGTCATAGGTGCGCTGGCTGAGGGACGTGGTGTCGAAGGACACCTGTGCGGTCGTCGTGGCGCCGGTGGCGATGGTCGCCGTGAATGGCGCGTCGCCCGCCGCGGCCTGCGTTGTGGGATTCACGATCCGGATCGCGAACGCCCCATTCGTAACGGCGGCGTTACCTCCGTTCGTAAGCGACACGCTGAAGGCCGCCGCCGCGCCCTGCGCCACAGACGCCGGCGCGGTTACCGTGCCGGTAATCCCCTGCCCGCTCTGTGATGTAGAACGAATCGTAAACGGCGCGAGCGTTTGCGCGACGGTGTTTCCGTTGGAGTCCTTGACGACGAGCGAGGCGTTGTACACGCCCGGGCCAGCGTTGCCCGACGCCCAATCGAGCGGCGCACTGGCGGTTTGTCCGGGCTGTAGCGATGGGATGGGGGTCGTAAGCGTTGCCGCAACTGCGGCGGCCGGCGTAAGGATCGATGTGGTAACGCTGAGATTCGTAAGCGTGACGTTGCCGGATGCGTATTGCGCCGCGGCGCTGACATGCACGGACGATCTGGGGCTGTACGCGGCGGCATCGGTGGCAACGCTGGGAACGATCTGCGTCGAAGCGACGATCGCAATCGGCGCAGTAGCGCCTCCCGCGAGAGCTCCGTTCTGACGCACCGCTGCGCTGATCGTGTACGTTCCTGCCGCAGTGGAGCCGGTGTTCCAGCTGTACGTGCGCGTGACCTGCCCGCTGGTCAGCATCGACGGCGTGCCGGGTGAGCCGGCAGCAAACGGCAGATCGGGGAAAAGGTTCTGCGGCGGGATGTCACTGAAGCCGCTGCCTGGCGGCGCCCAGCGCAGATAGAGATCGAAGCCGGCGAAATCCCAGCGGTAAAGGATGATCTGGACGCGATGCAGGCCCGCGGTCAGCGTGACCGGCCGCGTGACTTCCACCACGCCATGGAAACTTCCGTTGTTGATCGTACGGACGCCGTCGATGTCGAGCCATGACCCCTGCGCGGAACCGAGCGCCAGCTGATACGTGCCGCTTATCGGCGCATAGATCGCCCCCGACCACACACTCTCGAAGAACCGAAGCGAATTGACGATCGGCGGCGCCTGCATGTGGCTCGTCAGGTTGACCGTCGTGATGACCGGAGGCTGATTGACGGTGATCTGCGACGGGTCGTCGGTGATGAAGTTGCCGTGGTTCTGATCGTACGAATAGTACGTAGCGAAGAGCCCCGGGCCGATGCCGAGGACGTTGCGGTCGTAGAGCGAGGCGGGCTTGAGACCGTTTTCGACCGTGTCGAACCAGACGTGGAGCGGAAGCGAACCGGCCGCGAAGGCGTCGGGTATCTGAATGGCGAGATTGCCCTGCGCGGAGCCGGCGCTCGAGGGGAACCAGGTGAAGAGCAGCTCGCTGGCGGGTGCGGCATCGGTCGAAACGCGGATGCTCGTCGGGTCAAAGGTCCCCGTCCCACCCGCGGCGGCGAGGAGCTGCGCGAAGTCGAGCGCGGCGATGGTGTTCCGGCTCGTCCCGGCCTGCGCGACCTGCGTGGTGAGCGGCACCGTGAAGTGCCATCCCGGAAACGCCGGCGAAGGCAGGCCGGGAATGGCCTCGGATGAGGCGAGCGCGGCTACCGTCGTTCCCGCCGCGTTCAGTACGGAAACGTCATTAGTCGCTCCATCGGTAGCGTTGGTGATGGACTCCGTGACGCTGACGATCTGGTTCGCGCCGTACGAGGAACGATCGGTGCCGAGAGCCACCGTTACGGGCGCGAAGCCCGTGACCGTAGGAACATCGATGGCGTGCGAAACGAGCTGACCGCTGTACGGATCGGTATAGCTGATCGATGCCGCCGAGGCGACCGGCCGCACTTCGCCGTTTTGGATGCCGTTCAACTTCAGGTTGGCGAAAATGTCGTAGCCGGCGTCAGTGACGTCGGGGAGATGCCAGATCAGATCGCGGCCTCCGCTCACGGCGTTGGTTACGCCCGTCGGTGCCATGGAGGTGATGTCCGTCGTCGGCGGCAGCGTCAGGTGGAGATCGACGTCGAGCGGATTACTTCGCGACCATGCTTGCGACAAGGCGATCACGGCCCATGAGGTTTGGTCCATGGCCCGCCAGGTCGCAGCGCCGTTCGGCCACGCCCCGTTCGATCCCTGAGTGTTGATGAACCAAAGCGTCGCCGCCTGCACCACCGGATCGTCGTTTCGTGCTCCGCCCAGGACGATCGCCAGAAGTGATTGCGCGGTGCGCGTTACTGGATTTGCGTAAGCCGGCGATCCGATGGAGCCGTCCAGGTTCTGGAAAGAGCGCAGTTGCTGATTGATCGACGCGATGCGCGCCTTCGCCAGTGCGGCGGTGCCAGCATCGAGAACGGGGAGCGCCTTGCTGAGCGCGATCGAGACGCGAGCGGAGAATTCACACGTGTTCGCGGCGCGCGATGTGTAGTCATACGCAAGCAGCCAGCGCGTGCCCCGGGTAATGGCGTCAAGCATCCGTGCATCGGCCGTCTGCCGGTATGCCGTCGCCAGCTCATCGATGGCCAGCATCGTCTCGGCTTCAGGGCCCAGAGTCGAAACATTGTTCTGGCAACCGCCGGTGCAGATCCACGAGCCATCCGGTTGCTGATTCTGAAGCACCTGCTCGCTCATCGGCGGCAGGTAGGTGGCAATCGTATTGGCATCATGAAGATATGAGATCGCCCATGCGGCAAAGCGCGTCTTCTGTTCCGGGGCGTAAACGCCATCGACGCTCAGGTTGCCGTGGCCGTCCAATGACTTGAAGATCGTGTCGAGCGCGGCTTTCTCATCTGTCGGATTGACCGCCACGCCGGAGAAGCGGGCGGCAACCTCGAAGGAGACGATGGCCTGACTGTGCACATGGCAGCGGAAGCATTGCGCCTCATCAGGGTCCCTGACGATGGAGCCTTCGAACGAGACCGCCTTCTGAACGCCCGCGCGAACGAACGATAGAAGAGGATCGTCTGCGACCAGGATCGTGTTGGCTCGTGTCACTCGGCTATGGATCTGCACGAGCGGCAGAATCGTGGACAGCTTCACCGGAGCGGCGGTGATCATGCCCGCCGCAAAGGGACCGATGGTGATGTTCTTCGGCGAAACGATGAGTGCCGTCGAGCCGTCACCCGAGGTCACGTTGACGGCGTACGTCGAAACCGCGGACGGAACGAAAGTGCCGAGGGTAAGCGTCGATACCTTGTTCTTGGCGAGTGCCGCCAGCGTTGCGGTACCGCTGTTACCCGAGGCCGCTCCTCCTGAAACGGAATACGTCAGCGGAACGTCGGCGAGCGGCACATTGCCGCTGTTCTGCACGACCACGTCGACGCGCACGGGTGTTCCCGGTTCGGCCGCGGGCGGCGTCAGCGTGATGGTTGCGGACAGTTTGCGGATCGGATCGGGCGAGGTAATGGTGATCGGCTGGAAGACGGCGTTGTTTGTCTCGTCGTCCTCCGGAATGAGGTTCTGCGGATCGAACAGCACGTACAGTGGCTGCGAGCCGGGCGAAGAATTAACCGTCCAGTGGTAGGAGACGGACGCCGTAGTCGCCGAGGCCTTCTGAATCGTTGCCGGAAGGACAGGCGAGATCGCGGTGCCGCCCGCGGCGGGATTGCCGAGGAAGAACTGCGCCGCGATGGTGGCCGTGTTGACCGAGCCCATGACGTTCGCGGTTGCGGTCAGGTCGACGCCGTCACCCTGACGCGGCTGGATGTCGCTCACGAACAGTCCTGCCTGCGCTGCGGCAAGGTCGGCGCTCAGGTGAACGGCGAAACTCGGCGTGGTGTCATCCCCGCCGTCGCACTCGGAAACGGTGCTGCCGGGATTGACCGTCGCACTGAACGTGAACGTCGCAGGCGGGTTGTTGACCGTCAGAACGACATCCTGATAAGCGCCCGGATTCAGGAAATCGACAGTGGCACTTCCCAGCAGCGTCTTCGAGCCGTCGGCGTTGATCCGGTTGAAGTTGACGGCCGTTGCAGGCGATGCCGCCCAACCGTTATTGCCGATGCGGACGATCAATTTGGTATTGGCCGGATATTCCGAGCCATCAACACGCGGATAGGAGGCTGTCAGGTTTGTATTTAGATTCAGGGTCGTCGGGAGCGCCGACCGCGTCGCCCGGAACGTGGTGCGGGAGAACGAATCCTGCACTTCAGTTCGCGGCACGTGGCCGTTCTCGTCTATGTTCACGGCGTGGAATGACGCCTCGTTGAACACCGAAGGTGCTTCGTACCAGCCGCTGTCACCGAGCACGCGCACGTGGTCGCGGCCGGGAACGATTACCTCGGCATGGCCGTCGTCATCGATGTCGGCGATGGCCGGACCCGATGGATAGAAGACGTTCGCGCCGATCGTGTCATCGGAATACTGGACGTTGCCAAACGCCGCATTCATGACGAAGAACTTGTCGCGGCCGGCGTAGTAGAGGGTGTTCAGGCCGAACTGATTGAAGACCGTGGCGGAATTGGTGGCAGTGAGGTCCGGCGCGGAGAGGTCGGTCGCTACCTGCTGCGTCCAGACCACACTCCCGTTCGACGCGCGAAGCGCACTGTAAAAGCCGTCACCCGCAACACCGACGCCGGGAGAGTTGTCGCTCAACGGAAAAACGGTGGGAGCGCCGCCGAGAAGGGCGCCATGCGGAATGGCGACCGGTCCCCAGTTCGTGGTGCCGTCGCTGTTCAGCATCCAGATGTTGCCTTGAGCGACCAGACAGATGTGCGGCGTCGTTTCACTTCCGAACCACACCGGCGCGGTGTACCCATCGGGAAGATCGGAACGCTGCCAGATCACGGCGCCGTCGTAGCGATAGACCGTGTTGCCGGCCACGACGTCGAGCTTGCCATCGCCATCCACGTCGATCGCGATTGGCGCTTCCTGATCGGGGAAAAAGCGGAAGTAGAGATCGGTGTTCGGATCAAGTCCGTCGGGTTGACGCCACGCCCGGCCCGCTCCGCCGGTTCCCACCCATTTGACCGTGCCATCCGCGCCATTCAACACGCTCCTGCCGCAGATCACCTCGGCGATTCCATCGCCGTCGAGGTCCGCAACCGCCGGCGCACCGCCGTAGCTGTACGTTTGGCCCAGCGTATTGATGTGGAACTCCCACTGCGGATCGCGGTCGAGCTGCGGACTGATCCACTTGGTCGTCCCATCGTTGGCGTTTAGTGCGATCAGGCGGTGCTGATTGTGCGCACCGGTAACCGGGTCCGTATTGAGATGCGCGATGATCTCGCCCTTTCCGTCTCCGTCGAGGTCGGCGATGACGGGGCTGATCTGCCGACCGCTGGTATCCAGTGGCTTCGACCAGACCGTCTGGCCGTTGTCGCCGCGCTTGACGAAGATGCCGCCGTTTGAGGCGATCACGACGACCGGCGTGTCGTTGCCATCGATGACCCCGTCGCCGTTCGTATCGACGAGCCGGCCGGCTGGCGAGAGGACGTGGCTGGGAAGGGTTGTCGTCCACTTCGCCGTCCTCGGGGTGAAGCTCGATCCAAAGTTGTTGGCGCAGCTGTGGTAGATGTCGAGAAAATTGTTCGCCTCATTGTTCTCGGCAATGGCGTTGCCGCTGTCGAGATAGGCCATGAGATGTCCGGGAGCGAATCGAACCGTGCCCTGAACCGTGACCAGAATCATGTTGAACGAGTCGGTCAATGGCTGCACGAGTGTCGATCCAAGCGGGTTGTCAACCGTCGGATCGAAGGCGCGATCGCCATCAACATCTTCGAAAATCGTCGCCAGATACGGCTTCGTCGTGGACCCATTAGCGAGAAGGGTGACGCTGCCGGAAACGTTCAGCGTCAACGGATCGACGGTAAGGTGGGAGACGTCGGCGAAGCTAATAAGCTGCCCCGGCCCCACGAACGCCTCTACAAAGGAGAGATCGACGTCGAAGCCGTTGACTGTATACGGCTTTGTTGCGCGATTATTCGTGAGGTCAGGTTCAAACAGCACGTGCGTTGCGTTGACCTCGGCCGTCGCGAAGCGTTGTCCTGCGCGCAGCGTCCATGACGCAGGAACAACGACGCTGCCATTGGCCGGCACGTCCACAAACGTGTCGAGAGCGAGAACGCCTCCGAGTTGCGGCAGGTCGTCGTAGATCGCCACCTCAACGTGCGAGGCTGCCAGTGCGCCGTGGTTCTTCACCACGATTCGCGCATTGCATGTTTGCCCGGCCTGCGGCATCGGCTTCGGGAGGACGATTCCCTCACGCGTGAGCTCGAGATCGGCATATTGATCGGTCAGCACGGCGAACGCGCTGTTGTTCGATTCGTCGATCTCCGGGACCGCGTTGGCTGGATCGGCCACGACGTAGATCACCTTTGACGAACCGGTGACCGTGTAGCTCAACTGGACGGGAACGTAATCCTGCGGCCCGATGAACGCCGTCGTCGTCCCCACGGGAACGCCACCGGCGCCCGGCACGCCGTCGAAGACTGTGATCGTCGTCGTCGCGCCAGCGGTACCGGCGTTCTCGACGATGGCATTGATGGCGATGCTGTCCCCCGCCGCCGGCCGTGTAGGCGATACGGTCAACTGGCGGGGGCGGAAATCGACGTTCGAGAGATTCGTGACGGCTATGTTCCGCGTGGCCTGATTATTCGTTTCGCTCAATTCGTCGACGGCGTTGTCCGGATCGACGACAACGCGAATGGTGTGATCGCCTGTTGAAAATGTGACGGGAACTTGAACCGTACTTGCGGCGCCCGCGGCGATCGCGCCCGTCGTTCCCGACTGCAGGAGGACCTCGGGTGCAGTACCGGCTTTGTCATAAACGGAGTACGCCGCCGCCGGGACATCCGTCTGTCCGTTGTTGTGAATTGTGATCAGGAGTTGCGCCGGCTGATTCGGCTGCGGACGGGCGGGCGAAGCGGAGATGTCGCTTCCAAAGACCTGGAGATCCGGTTTTGCCGTGACTGTTAATGTGGCAGTGGCCTCGTTATCGTCTTCGCGCAACTCGTCAACTTCGCTGCGTGCATCGACGACTGCAACAAGAGTCTTCGCCCCTGTCCATCCGCGCGCCGCGAACGTCAGCGACAATGGATACGACAGGCCCGGCGTTACATAGTCGGGCGTCTGACGGGTGACGAGAGGCGTTGACCGCGCGTCAGACGCATAAATGGAAACATAGAAAAATCCGGGGTTCACCGTACCCGAGTTCGTGATCGTGACCGTCGCGGTCACCGTGCCGCCGTCCGTGACGGTTGACGACGAAAGCGTGAAGTTGCCGGGCAGGATCGTCAGATTCGCTTTGTCGGACGCGAATGCCTCGATGACGCGAGAGGTGACATAGACGTCGCCGCCCCACGACCCATCCGGCAGTTCCAGTCCTCGAAGGTAGGTCAATGTCGTGGGAAAGAAAGAAGCCGTCGCGTAACCCGAAAACGCGAGCGCCCGTATTGCGACCGCCGTCTCCAGTGCGCCGGCACCGATGCTGCCATCGGCATGAACGCGCGCCGCCAGCCACGTCTGGGCGCCGAAGACGAGCGCGGGCGGCGCCGTTTGCTTGCGCAGCATCGAAAGCGCGACGAGTACTTCAGCCGTGATGACGGGATTGCTGTCGAAGCCCCGGTCGAGGCCCCATCCGCCATCAGCGTTCTGCCGCGCGGTGAGCGAAGAGATGATCGAAGAAATCGCAGTGGGATAGGTTTGCTCACTGCCGACAAATGCTTCCAGCGCGAGCGCGGAGTCGTAGGAGTTCCCGACGTAATCGACGAAACCGCCGAAGTCGGCGCCGACCGGTGAGTGTTGCTGCGCCAGCTTCGCCAGTTGACCGCTTCCATCGCGATGCGCCAGACGCATTGCAAGCACGGTTTCCGCGAGAAGCTGATTCGCGCTGTCCGGCTGGGACGAAAGCCACGCAAACCCCTTGTCCGCTCCGGCATTGGTACCGCCGACCGCCTGCAATGCGATGAGCGCGCGGGCCGTATCGCGGCTTGCAAGTTCCGGAACCGTTCCCCATGAGCCGCCGCCACTCTGTTGGCCATTGAGCCAACTGATCGCGGCAGGAGGAGCCGGCGTTTGCGCTTGCGCCATCGTCGCGATTGAGAAAAGGACCAGGCACACTACTACCAACCGCGGATAAGAACGGTGCATGACAAGGCTCCATAAAGGTCGACGACGGGACGAGCGTCGACCGGATACGACTTGAACCGGACCTGGATATTCTTGCTGAGCGAGAGAAGTGTGGATCATGGCATGGATACTGGTGATGTCAAGTTGCGTGACGCAAACGTTGCATCGTGGTGCAGCCGTTCTTGCCGGGGTTGGAACTCGTTCCTGAAGGTGCCGCGTCGACGTTTGAGGCCCGGCTGCGAACGCTCAGCATGCGTGGTACCTCCCATTGCGTGCGAGCCCGCCCGCACGCGGTAACGATGCATTGATGCGTTTAGACTCAGAAGACTTCATGAACGAAACCTAGAGGGAAAACGTCTACGTGAACGAAAGCGAATACTGGGTATCGGCGTTATTTCCTGTTTTGCCCAACCGTGAGAGCAACCGAAGAGAGAACTCCGACCCTCTCGAAAAATTGGTCGGTAGTTGAATAGTCGCAGCATCGTCGAGTGATTCGCGCTGATCCGATTTCAAGTCGAGACTGTGTTCGTCTGCTGTGATCTGCTTCCAATCCAAAAGAGTTCCGACTCGGTCACTCGTCGCCCAACGAACGTCGAACACGCCGCGAGGAGCTTTGCTCTTGTTGCAGTTCTGCCCAGGCTGCCCTTTCGGAAGCGGAGTACCGTCGGCCTGCTGACTTTTGCCTTCTGGGATAGGCGGAGCGGCCTGATGTCGTTGGCGCGCAACCATCGGTCGAAAGGCGTGTCGAATTTCATCGGCGGAACTCACTCCTCGCGTGACATCGCCTGAGCGGACGGGTGGCGGCTGGCGGCGAAAGGCAGAGAGAGAAGGTCCCGGTCCATCAATTCCGCGCATCGGTAAGTGGCACGAGGTTGAAGCACTTGTGCCTTTGGGGTAGGTCGGCCGCCAGCCGCCATAACAGTCATGCCCTTTGCTCTCTCCCAAACATTCAGTCAGAAATCGTTTTCATAAGAAGGTTCACGTGGTCGGAAGCGCTGCATAACTGCGTTGCGAGCCGAGCGGCCTCGAGCGGCGCAGATCGCTCGGCCTCGCACAGAGCTATTGCTTCAGCCATCGCCAACATCGCATCGGCAAGCAGGTCGGCAACACGTGCCTGCAGCGGCAGACCAAAGAGTCCGGACGCTTCGCCGCGAAGTCGCAAACGAAGACGTGACGACGGGCGTATCGAATGGGCGGTTGGCCCGCTGCGGTGGCGGGTCGAGTGGAGGTACGCCAGCGCCTGACGCGCCTGACGTGCCGGTCCTGAGGCGCGACGGAGAATCATCGTGTGACTCCGTTCGCGTGCCTGAAGTCGCGAGCCGCCGAGGTGAGAACTCGGACGAGCGCTACGCGAAGAGGCGGCTCGATCGTTTTGAAGAAACGCCTTTCGGCTGCCGCTCAGAAGACGTTCGCGGCGCACGAACTCCCGACCGTTCTCGGGGATGTCGTGGGTCGACAGCTCCGGGCGGATGGCGAGGACGAGCGGCAGAGCACCCTCGCCCGTGGACCGCAGCGAGTCGACGAAGTCGTCAACGACACTCCTGATAACGGGTGAGAGGTTGGTCGAAGCACACTTTCTGGCCCGCCCGCGAAACACCCTCTTGGTTGAATTCGAGGATCGTGACGCGCTGCCATCTCTCGTCTCCGGTCGCTTACAACTCTTGGCGTTCATCCTCAAGCCGTTCTCCGATGAAGCACAGGGATTCCTCGCAGGAGGCTGCCCTGTAATATTTGATGGACGTGTATACGAACGGCGGGAGGAAACCACGCGCATGCGGCCGAAGTCAACGGACCGGCGAGTAGTCTCATTTGTGACTACTCAGGCCTAGAGGTAGGGAAACGCGACGTGGCGTCACTCCCTATATGTGGCACCACTGACGTCGACTACGTCGGATGTTCGCCGGGCATCTCGACGCATGTCAGCGAGGCCGTTGTATTCAGATTCACGACAGAAACGAGGCTTCAGAAACTGATCGCGATGGCGATGAGGCCAAGATAGGAACCCGTATTGCGGACCCGGCTCGAACTCATCATGAAGAGTCACGGCGTCAAACCTGCGCGCCTTGCTGCGCAGGCGAGCTATAGCCGTGGTCACTTGGCTCGCGCGCGCGAGGGTGAGCCAACATCCCGGAGGTTTCAGGAAGAAGTGACGACGGCGATTCGCCGGATCGTGCGTCGGCGAGTGTCGCGCACTGAGCTCTTCGAACCCGAGAGTGTCGCGCTTCTTACGCTTCTGCCGAAGACGAGGGCCGAACATCGCCGCAGAAAAACAACTCCATGGCGATCGGCGAAACCGAAGAGTGTGGGCGTTGTGGCTAGCGAGCTTTCCGATGCGGATTTCGAGGCATGGCTCGCTCGTATCCGTACGACGGCCGGTGCGGCAACGGAAGCCGCAACGCGTGAATTGGTGGATGCGGCGTTCCCACTGCTCGACCGCCAACCGGCTCGGGCCGAACAACTCTATGCCGCGGCAATTGCGCTCACCGAGCGTCTCGCGGCATCACCACCGCTACTAGTCCTGGCGCTCCGCGGGTATGCGGAGAAGGGCCGTGCGAACGCCCTGCGTATGCTTGGCCGCTATCAGGAAGCGATGCAAGTCCTGATCGACGCCGAGCAACACTTTGTCGATGCGCGGTACTGCACCTTTGAGATCGGAGAAGTTCGATATGTGCGAGCAGGGATCCTCTTCAAAATGGAAAAGTGGCCGCAGGCGCAGGAGGCCGCAAGCCAAGCACGGCGCATTTTCGAAGAGGAACACAATCGCACGCGTGCGCTCCATGCGCGTCTGCTGGAAGGTTGCGTTCTCGTCGAACGCGGGAGTTTGGACTCGGGACGCGTGGTGTTCAGCGAACTTCTTAAGCCACTCGCTGGGAAACGCCACCGGGATGCTCTCGCCCGTGTGTATATGAATCTCGGCTCATGCGATTTGAAGCGGCAGCAGCCGAAGTTCGCGCGTCACTGGCTTCATCGTGCGGTCCAGCTTTTTCGGCAACTCGGCATGACGTCCGAGCTTGCCCGCGCTCGCTGGTGCGGTGCCCAGATCACCATCGTTGAAGGAGATCGTGCACGCGGCATCCGCGAGTTGCGCGCGGCCATGCGAGATTTCGAGCGATTATCGATGCCCGCCGACGCCGGATTTGTGGGGCTCGATCTGCTGACCGAGCTACTCGCAGACGCCTCGGCGAACGAAGCTGGGCAGCTCGCCCGGTCTCTTGCAGAACTCTTCGTAGCGGCCGGCTTGAACGTCAGCGCCGCGAAAGCAGTGAGCTATCTCCGTGACGCCGTTGCTTCGCGAAACGCCACCGCCGAACTCGTAACCTACATACGTCAATATGTTCATCATGCCGACGTTGATCCCAACAGGCTATTTGAACCGCCGACGTCGGGCGTTGGAGCCAGCGTGAGGCCGGCTCTACGCCCGAGATGCGGACAGGCTCCTCTAGCCGTGAGGAAACGTGAGTTGGCTGGCAAGCGTGACGATTTCGTACCAGTCGAACATAAACCCTCCTCTCCCCGCGCTCGGCAGTGCGAGGCGGTGATCAAAATGCGGGGAAGGCCCTCTCCTTGTGGAGGAATGACGGGGCGAGTGAAATCGTCACATTGGGCGAGGCCGGAAGGACGTATTCGTTACGTCGGCGGGTATACTCGGGGCGAGCCCGCGCGCCTTGGTCCGCCCGGCGCGCCCTTCGCGATGCCGGACGACACGAACGCCGAACCGCTGCTGCGCTCGCAACGAGCCGAGGCCGCGTACCGGGCTAACTACGATCTGCTCCACTTCATCGCGGCGCGCCGGTTCAAGATCCCAAAGGATGAGGTGTGCGGCGTCATTCACGACGTGTTCATTTCATTCATCCGACACGAGGCGAAGGTCACGCGGAGTCCCGCCGACGAGCGCGCGTGGCTCATCGGCGGCGTCTGTAACGCCAGCCGCTACTACTGGCGCAAGCACCGCGGCGAAGAACTGCCGCCCGACATTGCGGAGTACGTCGATCCAACATCGGTGGCGGACGATGCCATCACACGGTTGCTTCTGGCTGAGGTGTTGCGCCGTCTTCCGGAACGCTGCCGCGATCTGCTGCGCAAGCGCTATAGCGAGGGGTACACGCCGGATGAAATCGGCGCGATGGCGTCTCTCGCGCGCGGGTCGGCGAAGAACCTCATCTCGAAATGCTTGCTTGCTGCCCGTGCCGCCTTCTGCCGCTTGCGGAGAACTACCGCATGAGCGGCCATCGCCACTTAACGACCGCGGATCTCCTCGCGTACATCAATGACAACCAAGACGCAGTAGACGCGGCGGCCGTCGCGGTTGCCGTCGCATCGTGTACCACGTGTGCCACACGCTTGCGCGAGCTTCAGGATTTTGAACGCTTGGTGGCGAGCGAGGTACCAACAACGGCGGGGGACGTACCGAGCGGGCAACCTCCGAGAATCATGGAAGTTCTGATGGATGCCGATCGAGTCGCGCGAGAGAAGCGTTCCGCAGGACTGGACTTCAAAGCCTTGATCGGGGAACCCGTGGAGACTTGGCCTGCATACCTCGCAGCCCATCCGGACGCCACAACGGAGGGCTTGGTGCGACGCGTCATGGAGGCGGCAATTGAAGAACTTGACCGCAACCCGAAGCGCGCTTTGGAACTTTTGGTTGCCGCGGATTCAATCGCCTACGGCATCGATGACCGGCAAGGGCAGTTTGAATGTCAGAGCGAGGTCTGGAAGAACCGAGCAAACGCGTTGCGGATGCTCGGTCGCTATGAAGAAGCCTTAAACGCGACGGTGACGGCAGAGCGTTTTGCAGAAGAGGTCAGGACCGGCGCGTTCATGCGCGCCCAGATCATCTATACGCGCGGCACCGTGCTTTTCAAGATGGGCCGGTTCGAGGAGACGATCAAAGCCGCGCGTGAAGCAAGCAACCGTTTTGCCGAATATGGGGACGTGAAGCGAGTCATTCACGCGAGGAATCTCGAAGCGATCGCGCTCACCGAACAGGGAGAGACTGCAGAGGGCCTTCGGGTCTACCTGCTTATCGCTCAACAATTGC
>JBAVBF010000121.1:0-9095 GCA_049586115.1 Thermoanaerobaculia bacterium
TGGCGGAGCTGAAACTGCTGTTCGACAGTCTCAAACTTCGCGAAGCAAAGACCTATCTGCAAAGCGGGAACGTCGTCTTTCGAAGCGAGGAAACGGATCGCGCGGTCCTCACGCGCCGGATCGAAGACGGAATCCGCAGGAAGAGCGGGTTGGAGGTGAAAATCATCCTGCGCACAACCGATGAACTTCGCAAGGTAATCGCCGCGAATCCGCTTGCTCCCGAACCTCGCAATGCCAGCGGCCTCGTCGTGGTCTTTCTCGGCGGTCCGATCGCGGACAACGCGAAAGCGCTGCTGACGTCATTGAAGATTCCGTCGGAGGAGCTCCACTTCGGCAAACAGGAGCTGTACCTCTATTTCGTGGAGAGCATGGCCCGCTCGAAACTCGCCGCCGCGCTAACGGAGAAGAAGCTCGGCGTGAACGTGACGGCGCGAAACTGGAACACGGTCAATGCGCTGCTGAAAATGGGGGAGGAGTCTGGGGACTAATCAAGCGTCTTTGATGAGCCGCAGATCAATGACAAAGGGTTCCGGTTCGGAGCGTTTCACTCGCTTGAAGTGATGGTGCTGCGGGTTGATCAGGTAGTTGCTTTCATGCTCGATGATGCTGCTCGGAACTTCCAGCACTGGCGAGCTGTCGGCGCGCAACCATGCGTCGCCGATCTCCTGAAGCCGGACCGGCGCCGGTGATTGTCGCCAGTTCGACGGCAGGTCGCGTGCTTCGATGCGTGTGACGAGCGATTCGTCAAACGTGCAGAAAAGAAGTTGGAAGTGGCTCAAGAGCTCGCCCGGCCCTTGTGCGTTGGCGAATACCTCGAGCACGGCGAGCGACGCCGTCGCCGAGGTGTACACGACAGGAAGTCCTGCTGAAGACCAACGCCCGCCGGATAAACGCGCACCTTCGCCATCGAATGCGTGCTGCAGAAATCGCGTCTTGACCAACCGCCACGATTTGATCGTATTCACGAATAGACGCCGTGCTCGATACGGCCGGCGAGGTTCTCGACCTCTCGGGACCCCAACTCCGTTCTTGAAATCTCGATCGGAGTTTCGCCGCCGAGGGCGGGTAGCGAGCTAAACATCCAGTCTGCGGCAGCGTCGCGGTCGCCTTCGAACAATTCGAGCGCTCGTCCGAAAACGCGTGCCGCACGCAGCAGGCGATCGGACTCTTCGGACTCAAAACGTCCCTGTTGTTTTCTGCGCGCGAGCGTGCGCGTGGAGAGCTGCAGCCAATCGAGCAGGGTCTCGACAGGGATGCCGGTATTGCGTTGCAGGTGTTCAATCGTTTCGAATGCGAATCCCCGCTCGACGGCTCGAATCAGCGACGTCCAGTCGAACGTGCGAAGTCCGAGAAGAACGACATAGAAGTGCGCGCCTGGCGCTTCGGACATGAGCGCTTTGAAGCGAACGATATCCTTCGGTTCTTTGGGATCGGATGGGCGTCGCGAGATCGAGCTAGTCATATGCCAGAAGGCGGCATGATCGCTGCCAATTGGCGTTACGTCAAGTCACGCCGTCAGCTTTTCCCAATCGGTGTCCGGCGCGTCCAGCGCCAGCGCCAAACCGCCGTCGGAGCCAACGAAGACCGGATCCTGCATGTGCGTCACTTTGCCGCCGCCGACCTGTTTCAGCGCGGTCTCGAGCGTCTGCGACAGATTGCGGATCAGGCCTCCGCCGCCGGAAAGGATGATGTTGTTGCGGACGCGTTCCTGGAACTCGGGCTCTACGCGCGAGAGGAGGTCGAGCATCGTCTCTACCGTCGGCGGGACGAGCGTCTCGCAGGCGGCGCGCATTTCGTTAGTGATGTCGAGCTCCGTCGGGACGCCTTTGACCGGCGCGGTGACGAGCACCCGTTTCGGCGCCTCGCCGACGAAGCTGTGTTTCTCTTTCCACTCGCGGACCATGAAGACCGTCACGTTCGCCTGCGGATAGCGTTCTTCGATCAGCTTGAGGAGCTGGGCGTCGAGCGAATCGCCGGCGACGGTGAGCGTGCGCTGGTCTTCCTCGCCGGGGTAGCGGCCCTTCATTACGCAGAAGTCGGTGGTGCCGGCACCGATGTCGACGATCATCGTATGCAGCAGCGCGTTCAGGCCGTAGGCGACCGCGAACGGCTCGCTGACGATCATCAGGCTGTCGACGATGCCCTTCATCGAGTTGCGCAGGTACTGCTTGTTCGTGCGCAGTGACGCCGCCGGGACGCCGACGACCGCGCGAACGTTCGAGCCGTCGATCTTGCCGTTCGAACTGACGCCGACGAGGCGCAACAGATGTTTGAGCAGCTCGCGGACGGCTTCGACGTCCTTCTCCGAACCTTCCTTCAGCAGACCGCGTTCGAGCGGACGATGAAGATCGAGCATGGTCCGGTTCGCGACCGCTTCGTGGCCGATGAGGACGTCGCGTTTGAGCACCTTTTTCGCGACCATGTCGGCCGGCCAGCCGACGAAACTGTCGACGACGAAGCGCTCGCCGTTCGAGGCGGAGATGGCGCTGCGAGAAGTGCCGAGGTCGATCCCGACGTGGAGGATCTCGGAGTCGTTGGGCATCAGGTTCCTTTCTTCTGCGGCGCGTCGTTGGCGCTTGCGTATGCGTGGATTCCGTGGAAAAGCGCTTGCGCGATCTGCTGCCGGTACGTGCCGCTGTGCAGCATCTCCGCCTCGCGCTCGTTCGATAGGCAGCCGACTTCCGCGAGGATGGCCGGCATCTCGGTGGCCACGAGCACGATGAACGGCGCGCGTTTGACGCCCCAGTTTTCGAGGCCGGGATCGACGCCGCGCAGACCGCTGAAGAGCTGAAGCTGGACTGCGGTCGCGAGGCGCTGCGATTCATCGCGGCGGACGTCGGCGTAAACGCCATCGAGCAGTTTGCGGAGATCGGCGAGCGCGTATCCCGAGGTCAGGTTCTCTGTCGCGGCGAGTTTTGTCAGCGTCGGATCGTTGGTCGGCCCGAGGTAGTACGTCTCGACGCCGTGGTTGTCGGGATGCGGGATCGAGTTGACGTGAATCGACACGAAGATGTCGAAGTGCGAGCCGTTGGCGAGACGGGCGCGTTCGCGGAGCGGGATCAGGCGATCGTTTTCGCGCGTGGAGATGACTTCGAATCCATTCTGCCGAAGCAGTGCGCCGAGGCGTTTCTCGATATCGAGCGTGATCTCTTTTTCGCTGACGTTCGAGATCGACGAGGCCCCCGGATCGGTGCCGCCGTGGCCCGCGTCGAGCACGACGCGGCGCACGGAGAGCGGGAAGGCCGACGCGCTGACCGGTTCGAGCGTGTCCGTCATCAGCATCGGTGCGACCGAAGCTTCGATGCGACGTGCGACCGGTGGGTGAGCAACGACGGCCGGACTGCGCGTGCTCGTGATGCCGGTGTTGCTGAGGAATGCGAAACTGGCCAGCATCAGCGGGATGATTACCAGCGGCGCGCGGCGAAGAAAAAGGTGGCCGAAGCGCCGCGAAGACCGCAGCGAACGCGGTGGCAGCCCTCGAATCGTGTCGAGGTTGTCCGCCACCGCCTCACGCAGCAATTGGCGCTTCACCCGGTCCATCTGCCCACCCCTCATTGCACCAATAGTAAGGCACTCGGCGCGTGCCGAGTGCCTTCAAGCAGGACGTTACTGTGCTTTCGGAGCTTCGAAGATCTTCTCGTCGACCGCCTTGCCGAGGTCGATCGAGGTGTACTTGCGCGTCGCGTTCTGGCCGCCGTTGACGCTCGACACCTTCACCGTGAACGGAACCTTCACGCCGTTGACGTCGCGATAGTCGTCGAAATCGGTCTGCGTCGGAATGCGGCCGACGGGGGAGTCGACGGTGATGAGGCGGCGCACCGCGAGGCCCGTGGTCGCGTCGAACCAAACTCGCTGGCGCGTGTGCTCGTCGATCGGCGCGGAAACTGCCCACGTCTCGTGGCCGTCGATCGTTTCCTTGCCGCCGACGCGCGCATTTTCGGGCAGCGTCGTCACCGGTTGGTAGGCGCGGGCGAAGAGATAGCTTGTGGTGGCATCGGCGCCCGTTACGGTGCGAGTACCCTCACGGCCCTGCATCCAGGCGCTCTCCGGCGCGAACATCTGCGCCATCTGCGGTCCCTCGGCGGGAGTGGAGCGCACCAGCGTCTTGCCGCCGGCGCTGAAGACTTCCAACGGCGTCGTGCGTCCGCCGGCGTCGGTGCGCGTGCCGGCCGCAGTCATCGACGAGGTGGCCAGCTTCTTCGCAGCCGCTTCGCCGCCGATTGCGGTGATGTACTTCGCCACGACATCCTTCGCTGCCGGATACGTCTTCCGTTCCGCTTCCTCGGCTTCATGTGTCTTCATCTGCGCCGACGCCGGCAACGGAAGCGGGACGATGGTCGACGGATGTTCCTTGCCGAGGTGGCAGGTGTAGCAACCGACGATCGGGCGTCCGTGGAAATTCTTCTCGTTGAGATCGAGGACGAGTTTGATCATCTCGCGCCCGGTCTTCTTCTCTTCCTTCGCGTCACTGGCGAAATCGAGATGTTTCGTCTGCTCGTTGAAAACGTGGCAGAAGTCGCAGTGGACGCCGAGCGACGCGCTCATGTTGTTCATGGCCAAACCGAGTTGCGCGTCGGAGAGGTTGGTCAGCAACTGCACGTTCTTCTGCTCGGCGTAGACCGAGACCGTGGCGAGGACTGCGACGGCAAGAATCAGTTTGCGCATGGTTTCTCCTTCAGGATTGCGCGGCGGAGGATAGCGCAAGGTCTCGCGGGACGGCGGGCGTTGTGCAATACGTAACAGCCGTGGCCGAGCCCGTCGACCTGCGTATCCCGTTTACGACGCTGCTGAAAGTCGCTCTGACGCTGCTGTTGTGCGTCTGCGTGATCAAGCTCTGGCCGGTGATCCTGATGATCATCGTGGCCATCCTGCTGGCGGTGATGCTCGATCCGCTGGTGCTGTTCGCCGAACGTCATCGGGTGCGTCGCGGCTTCGCGGTGATCGTCATCGCCATCCTGCTGTTCGGCCTCATCGTTCTTTTCCTGACGACGCTCGCGCCGAGGATGACTACACAGCTCGGCGACATCACGAATCAGTTGCCGCGGCTGGAGCAGGCGTTCGCAAACCGCTTTCCGATTACCGCGCCGTATCTCAAAACGCTGCATGGCGGTGCGCCGCCGGAGTTGAAGACGTGGTTGACGCGCGGGCTTGTCGCCGGCAAGTACGCGATCGAAGGAATCACCGCCGCGATTTTTGTGCTCGTCCTCGCGCTGTACCTGCTGCTCGAGGGGCGAACGGCCTTCGAATGGCTGATCGACCTCGCGCCGAAGGACAAGCGCCCTCGGTGGCGGAAGACGGCGATCGAGATGAGTGAGGTTGTGCTCGCGTACATGCGCGGCCAGGTCATCACCTGTTTCATCTGCGCGGCGTGGGCGTACCTGGTCCTGATTCTTCTGCACGTTCCGGCCGCGCTGCCGCTGGCGCTGATCGCGTTCGCCGCCGATCTTCTGCCGGTCGTCGGGACGATCGCGATGACCGTGCCGGCCGTCCTGCTCGCGCTCACGACCGGGCCGGTCAACGCGCTGCTGGTGCTCGCCGGCTACCTGCTCTACCACTTCGTCGAGAGCTACTTCATCGTCCCGCGCGTCTACGGAAAACAGATGCGCCTTTCGACGCTGACCGTGTTGCTGGCGATCATGATCGGCGGCGCGCTGCAGGGCGCTGCCGGCGCGATTCTCATCCTGCCGTTCGTCGCCGCCTATCCGATCATCGAACGGCTATGGCTTCGCGATCAGTTGCCGGAGGACACCGTCGAACGTCACGAGGAATTAGCAGAAGAGTAAGTTTCGGCGAACCGGCCAGTTGTGATTTCATCCGCCACTGAGGAGGCAACCATGCCGAAGTATGTGATCGAACGAGAAATCGCGGGAGCAGGAAACATGACGCCGGACGAACTTCAGGGCGCGTCCAAACACTCGAATGATGTGCTGGCGAAGCTGGGTCCGGACATTCAGTGGGAACACAGCTACGTCGCCGGCGACAAGATCTACTGCATCTACTCCGCGCCGAGCGAGGAGCTGATTCGCACCCACGCGAAGGAGTCGGGCTTCCCGGCGAACAAAATCACCGAATTGTCAGCGGTGATTAGTCCGAAGACGGCGGACAAGAGCGCGTAACGCTGTCATCCTGAGGCGGCGGAGGCGCGAAGCCGAAGACGCCGGAGGGCGGCGTAGGATCTCAAGCTTCCCAAGCTGCGTTGAATCCACGTGCGTTTCAGCCGGAGTTACGCAACTTGAGATCCTTCACCGTCCTTCGCCATCTTGCGCTTCGCGCTCGTGGCTTCGGCGGCTCAGGATGACAACCTGTCACGGCGGCAGACGCCGCGGATCCGTCGGCTCGAACGCCTTCTGAATATCCTGCGACGTCATGTAGTGCAGGCGGCTGTTCTCCTGATACTTCGCGCTGTCCGTGACCAGCCGATTGAGGACTTTCATATAGCGGCGTTCCGTCATAAAGCGCTTGAGATCCGGGTAGAGGAAGCCGACCGCGGTCAGTGCGAAGGCGAACATCTCCTCGAAGATGGGGATGAACGGCAACGCGATGATGATGCTGCCGATGATCAGGCCGATGAGTGCGAAGACGAAGCGCGCACTGAGATCGCCGTCGCGCCAGATGTGGAAGTGGTTCGCTTCCAGTTCGTTCATCTCGCCCGCGGCGGCCACGTATTGCGGCAGTACGACTTCGTCGACTTCTTTTTCGAGCGTTTCCCAGTACGCGGCCGAGCCGCCGAACTCGTCGTACGCCGCCTTGACCTCCGCCAGCTTTGCATTCGCGCATGTGCGCACCTCGGCGTCGAACGTCGCCTCTTCGAAGCTGCGGCGATGGTGTTCGCACTCCTGCAACACCGCGTAGACGACCTGCGCGTAGTCGTAATCGGGACCGGCGATGTTGAGCATTACTGGTCCGCGGCCGCCTTCTGCTGGTACTTGATCACGCCAAGTTGTTCGAGGAGCTTGTTGCCGTCGATGATCACGTTTCCGTTCGGCAGCTTCGGAATCTGACGAATCTCCTTCTTCTGCAGGGCGTCGATGAGCTGCAGCGAAACGTACGCGTCGCCGGCGCTGCCGTTGAGCGCCGCGCGTTCCTTCTTGATGCCCTGCGCCACGGCGCTTTTTTCGGAGAGCGTCGCCTGTGCGTCCTGCTGCTTGCGGACGACGTACGCGTCCGCGGCGCGTTTGGCCTGTTCGAAATCGCCCTGCGACCGCGTCAGCTGTTCCGTGAGATCGGCGACCTTGTTTTGCAGGTTGGCTTTGTTCGATTCGAGCGTGGCCAGGATCTGCGATTCCAGTTTCTCGGCCTGCTTCTCGGCTTCCTTCCGCTTGTTGATCAGGTTCTGATAGTCCGGCTTGAATGCAAAGTCGCCGAGGATGACCTGCTCGACGATGACGCCATACGGTTTCAATTGCGTGGCAAGAACTTTCGTCGCATCGCTTGCAGCGGCGAAGCGCAGATCGGGGTTGTAGTACTCCTCGGAATCGAGGCGATTGAGCACGTCCCGCACGTACGCGCGCGACAGCGGACGCACGACGCGCTCTTTCATCGCCGGCGTGTCGGGTGCGACCGTACGCCAGATGTACGCGGCCCGCGTGGGATCGATGCGCCAGCGGACGGTGACGTCGGTTTCGATGTCGTTGCCGTCGCGCGTTTTGAAACGGAGGTCGTCTTTTTCCTTGCGGTCACCGCCGGCCGCTTTGGCCGACATGACCAGATTCTGCGTCGACGTGTCGTACGTCGCCCAGTCATTCATGATCGGCATGAAGAAGTAGGTCGCGCCTGGGTCCGAGACTTCCGACGAGCGCGTGATCTTGTTGAAGCGGACGCCGACCTCCGTGGCCTGCGTCGTGTGCGGCGTGCAAGCGGCGGCGAGCGGGAGAAGGGCGAGCAATACGAGCAGACGTTTCATCATTCGCCTCAATGTTTTCCCGTCAGCTTGCCGATGTCGGTCGGGTCTTCGCTGATGTAAATCGGACCTTGAATCCCGTTGAGGATCGCCAACCCTTTGCGCAATCGCAGCAGCTTGTCCGATCCCGCGCCTTCCATGGCCCGATTGATGTCCTCGGTGCCCTGCGCTTCCGCGCTCTTGACCAGCAAGTCGGCCTCGGCGTGTTTCGAGCGCTCGTAGAAATCCTTCTGCGCATTGAGCCCGGTGATCTGCGCCTGAAACTCGGCGCTGCGGACGTTGATCGAATTCTGGCCTTCAGCCGCGGTCTGCTTCAGCCGCGTATCGACCTCGGCCTGTTTCGCCAGCGCGCGATTCGTCAGCACCGATTGATCCTGAATCTTTTTCTGCTCGGTGAGCTGCTGGAACGTGTCGGGATAGTCGTACTGGCGGATCAGGACATCCGCGAGCTCCAATCCGTTCTGGCGAAACTTCTCGGCCAGCTCTTTCTTCAGATCGTGCACTTTGGCGATGCGCTGATCGCGATAGAACTCCTCGGCGCGCAATTCGCCGAGGTGCTGTTTGATGGCGGGGTCGGTAAAGCGCATCACCACGTTGTCCTCGTAGCCGCGTCCGAAACCGAATTTCGACGTGACCAGAAACGGATCGGCGATGCGATAGAGGACGGTGACGTCGACCGCGACCGGATAGCCGTCGACGGTGGGCACGTTGATCGCGGCGACCGTGCGATGGTCGGCACCGCGCTCCGTCTCATCGTTCGTGAACTCGATCGCCTGGATGTTGCGCGGGAACGTCCGGATGGTTTCGTAGCCGGAAATCGCGCGCCGGTATCCGGGCTCGACGAGCTGTTTCTGCAGCCCTTTGTTCATCCCGAACGACACCTGCCGCAGCCCGATCTGATCGAGCGGGACGTAGGTGATGAGGCAGGCCCGCATCAGGATGAGCGGGATCACCAGCACGCCGATGCGGAGAAGGAATCGAACAAATCCTCCCCGAAGCGGCGGCAGTTTGATGGGAAACGACGGTTTGAAACGCGGCGTAGGCGCAGCAGATTCGAACATAGGTTTGGTTCTTCCTCAAGTTGGACGGCTTGGGAAGATTGTACGCGCGCCGGACGAAGGGGTTCTCGCGCGCCGCCTGGGAACGCGGGCGTCTGGCCCGCCGTCCCCTTGGCAGATCGCGCGAATCGCTACAG